>NZ_HF986829.1:0-9918 GCF_000431195.1 Prevotella sp. CAG:255
ATCTACCGCCGCTACACGGGGCACGACAATGCGCAGGTAATAGATAATCTCTCGCTTATAGCCGGTGGTGGCAGGGCAGGGCGGTGCGTGATACGGCTTCCGCTCATACCCGGATATAACACCGATGCCGACCGCGCAAGTTCAGAAGCCAGGTTAAGGGATATGGGCTTTGAACATTTTGACAAATTTAATTATGAAATACCATGACACGGGGAAAGGAAATTTGCGGAATACTGAAAGACATACGCCGCCGTATAGCCGAGGCGAACGGTATAGAATATGTTGCAGCTGAATGCCGTTATGAAGGCGACTGCAGCGGCACTTGTCCGCGATGCGAGGCCGAGGCGGCTGCTCTATGGCGTCAGCTCGACATGCGCCGTGCCGCAGGCAGGGCAGTGGTGCTAGCAGGACTTTCAGCCGGACTGCTTACGGCGTCGGCACAGAGCAGCGGCGGAGCAGGGCAAGGCTGTGGCTCATGCCACTCAGGTTGTCAGCCGGCGGAAGTGTCAAGCCGTAATCCGGCTGCGGAAAATGTTGACACAATCAAGGTTATGCACAACAGCGGCAAGGCAGAGCCGCGCTTGTCTGCCGATATAGACGACCGGCAATTGTTTGGCGCGATAAACGAAGTTATGCCGCAGTTTAAGGGAGGCGTCAAGGCCATGGCAGATTATGTCAAGTCGTCGGTAGACTCTATTATGGCTGAAGACGACTGGCAATTGTTTGGCGCGATAAACGAAGTGATGCCCCAGTTTAAGGGAGGCGTTAATGCCATGGCAGATTATGTCAAGTCGTCGGTAGACTCTATTATGGCTGAGCGCAACCTGAAGGTCGACTCCCTGTCGGCAGGCCGTTGCGTAGTTTCGTTTACAGTTATGAAAGACGGCAGCATAGCCGATGTTAAGGTAGTTAAGAAACTTAACGATGCTTTCGACAGCGTAGCCGTTGACGTGGTGAAAGGCATGCCGCGCTGGAATCCCGGTAAGCGTAACGGAAAATGCATAGATGCAAGATACACCATACCGATAATATTCCGTGTTTATCCGGACGATGTGCAACCGGACAAGATGCAGCAATAAATTGGTTTGCAGATAGATTAATAAAAGGCAAACATGTAATCAGAAGCTGTGCCTGCAGCAGATGTCTTTATTGTGCCGGAACAATTTATGGGCTTTGTTTTTGTGAGGTATAATTTTTTCTATATTGCGGTCTGCCGGAAAAAATACAGCCTTGCGGCATCTTCTTTGTCAAGTTTCCGCAAGGCTGTATGTGTTGTTATGGTTTTACAAGCTCCATCTTTCCTTTGGCGTTCTTTCTGAAGTCGAGTTCATAGAACACCGTTGAGGTCTGTCCCGCATTGCTTACGGTCTCCTTACCTTTCTCGATGACGTTGAGTTTTATTGAAACTTTCGGGTCGTCGTATGTGTTCATCGTGTAGCTGTCCATCGACTTAAACTCAAATTCGGCCGGTATCAGTGCCTTTGCAGCCTCAATGTCCTTCATCACTTCGGCAGGGTTAAGGTTGGCCATGTCTATGGCAGGCACGTCTTTGGCGTTGAGATTTTTGTGCCATTTCTCCCATCCTGCGTCAGTAAGCTCTGTTGCCTTCCAGCCCAGGTCAGACATGAACGACTGGTTCCACACGCGTCCGTCTTTGTCAACCATCTCATAGGTAAAAATAGAAACGTTGTTAGAAAGTTCGTCGCGTCCCATGCCTTCGGTCCACGACACGCTGATTATCTTCCACTGGTCGGGCTTGATGTTGTCGGCTGCTATTGATTTGGCTTTTTCAACAGCACTCTCCGTGTCCATTTTCACCCCTGTCAGATCTTTCAGCCCCGACTTGCTGCACGCCGTAATCATTATGGCTGCGAGGGCCAGCATAAGCACTCTCTGTAAGTTTTTCATAATAACTCAATTTTTTTAATTAAACAATAAATATTCTTTGTCTTTCTCTAAAGTGTTTTTACCGTGTTGACCATATGCGGCAAACAAAACCGAACGGTCGTTCATATTTGTCTGCAAATATATGAATTTAAACCGTTCGCATTGCAATTTCAACAAATTGTTAACACTTTATAACTTATCGCCGGGCGTTGCTTTGCGTCTGAAAGAAGCTTACATTTAGCCGGTGCCCAGCCGATGCGTGCAAAGCAGTTGCCGGCAACAATAGTATGAAAGGTATGTCGGCGTTATGATTAAACAGCCAAAACCATTAAAAATCAATGAATTTATTTTGTCTTGCCCCCGATTTGCATTATCTTTGCACAAGAAAAGCTGCATCTCGGCATAACGTTCAAGCGAGCTTGACGATTCTGCTCTCGATTTGCATTTTCTTTGCACAAGAAAAGCTGCATCTCGAAATATTTTATGCCGGACGGCCAAGGAGAGCAGCTGAATATCTTTCAAGAACAAACAATTATATACCGTAAATATGATTCTTTTTTTCAGAACTCCATCACAAAGCGTTATTGCTACCGAAGCTGACCATCAGCTCAATAACGAGGAAATAAAGGAACTGTGCTGGCTTTATGGCGATGCCACACTCGTAGAAGACAACTGCCTCAGCGGATATTTCGTAGGCCCGCGCCGCGAGATGATTACCCCCTGGAGCACAAATGCCGTTGAGATTACACAAAACATGAATCTGAACGGCATTTCGCGTATAGAGGAATACTTCCCCGTAAGCAGCAAGGATGCCGACCATGACCCCATGCTGCAGCGCATGTACGACGGACTGGACCAGAACATTTTCACTGTTGACCACAAGCCTGAACCAATCAAGCACGTTGACAACCTTGAGGAATACAACGAGCAGGAAGGTCTGGCGCTGTCGCCCGAGGAAATTGAGTATCTGCACAAGATTGAGAAAGAGCTTGGTCGCCCGTTGACCGACTCTGAGATCTTCGGTTTCGCACAGATCAACTCTGAGCACTGCCGCCATAAGATTTTCGGCGGTGTGTTCATCATCGACGGCAAGGAGATGGAGTCGTCGCTCTTCAACATGATAAAGAAGACGACAAGAGAGAATCCGCACAAAATTCTGAGTGCATATAAAGACAATGTGGCTTTCTCACAGGGTCCTGTTATCGAGCAGTTTGCCCCGGAAGACCAGTCTACATCTGACTATTTCCGTGTTAAGGACATCGAGAGCGTTATCTCTCTGAAGGCCGAGACACACAACTTCCCTACAACCGTAGAGCCGTTTAACGGTGCCGCTACCGGTACGGGTGGTGAGATTCGCGACCGTATGGGCGGTGGTGTAGGTTCATGGCCTATCGCCGGAACAGCCGTTTACATGACTTCTTATCCGCGCATCGACGGCGGACGCGACTGGGAGGACATCCTGCCCGTGCGCAAATGGCTGTATCAGACACCTGAGCAGATTCTTATCAAGGCTTCTAACGGTGCGTCAGACTTCGGCAATAAGTTCGGTCAGCCGCTGATCACTGGTTCTGTGCTTACATTCGAGCATAAGGAAGGCGACGAGAAATATGCTTACGACAAGGTTATCATGCTTGCCGGCGGCGTTGGCTACGGCACAAAGCGCGACTGCCTGAAGAAGGAGCCGCAGAAGGGCAACAAAATTGTTGTTGTTGGCGGTGATAACTATCGCATCGGTCTCGGCGGCGGAAGTGTTTCTTCTGTAGACACCGGCCGCTACAGCAACGGCATTGAGCTTAACGCCGTTCAGCGTGCCAACCCCGAGATGCAGAAGCGTGCTTACAACCTTGTACGTGCATTGTGCGAGGAAGATGTCAACCCGGTTGTCAGCATCCACGACCACGGTTCTGCAGGACACGTTAACTGTCTGTCAGAGCTCGTTGAGGAGTGCGGCGGTCAGATAGATATGACCAAGCTGCCTATAGGCGACAAGACACTGTCGAGCAAGGAGATTATAGCAAACGAAAGTCAGGAGCGCATGGGTCTGCTCATTGACGAAAAACATATTGAACACGTGCGCAAGATAGCTGAGCGCGAGCGTGCCCCGCTGTATGTAGTAGGCGAGACTACAGGCGACGCTCACTTCTCGTTCGTTCAGGGCGACGGCGTTAAGCCTTTCGACCTCGACGTTGCTCAGATGTTCGGTCATTCACCAAAGACATATATGGTGGACAAGACCGTAGAGCGCCATTATGAAAACGTAACTTACAGCCAGGACAAGCTCGACGAGTATCTCAACCGCGTGCTGCAGCTTGAGGCCGTTGCCTGCAAAGACTGGCTCACAAATAAGGTTGACCGCAGCGTTACAGGTAAGATTGCGCGCCAGCAGTGTCAGGGCGAAATACAGTTGCCTCTGTCTGACTGCGGCGTCGTAGCTCTCGACTATCGCGGACGCAAGGGTATAGCCACAGCCCTCGGACACGCTCCTCAGGCAGGTCTGGCTTCGCCCGAGGCAGGAAGCGTGCTGTCAGTGGCCGAGTCGCTCACCAACATCGTATGGGCTCCTCTCGAGGACGGTCTCGACAGCGTAAGCCTCTCTGCCAACTGGATGTGGCCCTGCCGCTCACAGGAAGGCGAGGATGCACGTCTTTACAGCGCAGTCAAGGCTCTGTCAGACTTCTGCTGCGACATCAAGGTGAACGTTCCTACAGGTAAAGACTCTCTCTCAATGAGTCAGCAGTATCCCGACGGAACAAAGATTATCAGCCCGGGAACAGTTATCGTCAGCAGCGGCGGTGAGGTTTCAGACATCCGCAAGGTGGTTTCTCCCGTTGTAGTAAACGACGCCAAGTCGAGCCTATATCACATCGACTTCTCGTTCGACGAGCAGCGTCTGGGCGGAAGTGCTTTCGCACAGAGCCTCGGCAAGGTAGGCGACGACGTTCCTACAGTGAAGAATCCCGAATACTTCCGCGACGCGTTCAACACCGTTCAGGAGCTTATCAAGAAAGACCTCGTAATGGCAGGTCACGACATCAGCGCCGGCGGTATGATAACCACTCTTCTCGAAATGTGCTTCGCCAACACCAAGGGCGGCATGGACATCGACCTGAAAGAGATTGGCGGCGACGACATGGTTAAGATTCTTATGGCAGAGAACCCCGGCGTTATCGTTCAGATTGCCGACAAGGATGCTGAAGAGTTCAAGACCATAATGGACAACAACAGCATAAGCTACGCCATGATAGGTAAGCCGGCTGTAGGCACACGCACACTGAAGGTTACCAAGGGTGCGTTCAACCACGAATTTGACATCGACGCTCTGCGTGACGTATGGTACAAGACTTCATATCTGCTCGACCGCGACCAGAGCATGAACGGATGTGCCGACGCCCGTCATGAAAATTATAAGAAACAGCCGCTGGAGATGAAGTTCAACGACTCGTTCACAGGCAAGCTCGAGCGGTATGGCATTTCGGCCGACCGCCGCGAGCGCACAGGCATCAAGGCTGCCATAATACGTGAGAAGGGAACCAACGGCGAGCGCGAGATGGCTTACTCGCTCTATCTTGCAGGCTTCGACGTTAAGGACGTGATGATGACCGACCTTATCAGCGGTCGCGAGACTCTCGAGGACATCAACATGATTGTGTTCTGCGGCGGTTTCTCTAACTCTGACGTGTTAGGCTCTGCCAAGGGATGGGCAGGAGCGTTCCTCTTCAACCCGAAGGCTAAGGAGGCTCTCGACAAGTTCTATGCCCGCAAGGACACCCTGTCGCTCGGCATCTGCAACGGCTGCCAGCTTATGGTTGAGCTTAACCTCATCAATCCTGAGCACGAAAAGAAGGCAAAGATGCTGCACAACGACTCACACAAGTTTGAGAGCGCGTTCCTCAGCCTTGACATACAGCAGAACAACAGCGTAATGTTCGGCTCGCTGAGCGGCAACAAGCTGGGCATATGGGTGGCTCACGGAGAAGGCAAATTCTATCTGCCTGAGGGCGAAGACAAATATAATGTTGTTGCAAAATACAACTATGCCGAATATCCGGGCAACCCCAACGGCTCTGACTATGCCGTTGCAGGTATCTGCTCAGCCGACGGACGCCATCTGGCAATGATGCCTCACCTTGAGCGCGCCATCTTCCCGTGGCAGAACGCATGGTATCCGGCAGACCGCCGCAACGACGACGTTACGCCGTGGATTGAGGCCTTTGTCAATGCGCGCAAGTGGATTGAAGAGAACAAATAATAAACAAGCAAGCTGAAAAGTAAAAAGACAAGAGCCCTGTCATGACGGCCGTCAGCACAGCCCGTGGCGCCTTTACTGTAAGGCGGTGCGGCAAAGGCCGGACAAGGCGGAGCGCGTGTCTTTTTACTTTTCGTTTTTAAACAACTAAAACAAGGATGAGCAACTTTTATTTAGAGAGCTTCAAGACTTTTTTCAAGATAGGCCTGTTCACCCTGGGAGGCGGCTACGCCATGATTCCTATAATAGAGTCGGAGGTGGTCGACAAGAAGAAGTGGGTGAGCAAGGAAGACTTTCTCGACATCATAGCCATAGCCCAGAGCTGTCCGGGCGTGCTCGCCATCAACGTGAGCGTGTTTATAGGCTACAAGATGAAGAAGGTGAAGGGCGCCGTGTGTACCAGTCTGGGCACAGCCTTGCCCTCGTTTCTTATCATTCTGGCCATAGCCATGTTCTTCCATCAGTTTGAGGACAACAAGGTGGTTGCGGCCATCTTCCGCGGCATACGTCCGGCTGTTGTGGCTCTCATAGCCGTGCCTACGTTCAAGCTGGGACAGAGTGCCAAGATCACTCTTACTAACTGCTGGATACCCATTGCCGGTGCGCTGGCTATATGGCTGCTCGGCGTCTCGCCCATACTTGTTATCCTCATTGCCGGCATCGGCGGCTATGTCTACGGCAAGTATATAAAGCCTACGGAGTGACATTAATCTAAAAAAATGACGAACCAAATAAAGAGCATATTCTTATGATTTACCTGTATTTGTTCATAACGTTCTTTCAGATAGGTCTGTTCGGCTTCGGCGGCGGCTACGGCATGCTCTCGCTCATTCAGGGCGAGGTGGTGCACAATCACGGATGGCTCACCACGGGCGAGTTTACCGACATCGTGGCCATAAGTCAGATGACGCCGGGCCCTATCGGCATCAACTCGGCCACCTACTGCGGCTATACTGCCGTTCACAATGCCGGCTACGGCTACTGGATGTCTATCCTCGGCAGCGTAACAGCCACCTTTGCGCTGGTGCTGCCGTCGCTAATACTAATGATTCTGATATCGCGCCTGTTCATGAAATATATGAACACGCCCACGGTTCAGAGCGTATTCTCAGGCCTTCGTCCTGCCGTTGTCGGACTGCTCGGCGCTGCCACTCTGCTGCTTATGACTCCCGAGAACTTCAGTGCCCCGTCTGTCAATCCCTGGCAGTTCTGGATTAGTTGCTTCCTCTTTGTGGCAACCATGGTGGGCACGTGGCATTTCAAGATCAATCCGATACGCATGATATGCTACAGCGGTTTTGCCGGACTGATTCTGTTATACTGATAAACATAGTTTGAGATAATATCCCCTTGGCTCTTCGGTTTTGAGGAGTTGAGGGGATTTTTTTATTGCATGATTTACGTAAATACAGATTCCTCTTTACGCAAAACACTATCAACTGCATTGCAAAAGGTAGCTTTTTACATACTCAAAGGTGCCCTTTTGCATTATGAAAAGGCATGTTTCGCAGTATGAAAGGCTACTTTTTGCGCCATGTAACATGGCGGCAAAGAGCATAAGCAAAAAAGTTTTTGTTAAAAACTCGTCACTCGTCACATCATGGTTTAATGCGTTGTCTGTCAGACTGTTATGGTGTGACGAGTTGATTTTGGAACTCGTCACCGCCGGAGACAGCAGGGCTTGCGTGACGAGTTGGAATCTCAACTCGTCACACTCTAATGCTTTGTAAATCAGAAGGTTATGTGCTGATGTGACGAGTGATGAGTTTTTAAAGAAAAATAATTACGCTTTATATTCCTGCTTTGGGTTGACTTCATGCAGGCCAACACCTGTTTTTAGTTGGCTATAGCCCGTGTTATCGCTATTGCCTGTTGACTTTATGCGCCATTGTATGTTATTTGTTTTTGCGTTGCCGTATGCTTAATGATTGATGTTAAGTGCCGATAGTCAGGATGAATATATAGCGACAAAATAAAATTCCGGCAGATTTTTTAATGTCTGCCGGAACATGAAGCATTGTCCTGTTATAAGCCTACTTAATTAGATTTGTGGTATTTCGGAAAAACTCTTTAATGTCTTTATATTGTTACGTCATATCTGATGTTTGTCATTTCTTCTTGTCGCTTTTAAAATAACGTATCATTTCCGGCAGATTAATGCCCATATGAATGGAAGTATAATAAGCCTTATTGTTTGTTATTGTCTTATACAACGGAGTTAAGGACATTGACGCTCCCATATATATACCCATGAAACAAAAAGAATATTCAAGGTTAAGTCCGAAACGGTTAAGTCTTATGGCGTCAGGGACATTCGGTGCGGCACTGCCTGCTGCAGGAGAGAAGCGGTAAGCACCATTAGTGCGCACCTCTGCGGATATTCCGAGATTCATGCAATATGAACGATAGTCATGTTGTAAAGACAGCATCAACGGTATGCGCAGTGTTCCGTAATTCATGTTGTTGCCTGATGCCTTCATGTCAAGTTTGGTGAAGTCGAGCCTGTCGCCCTGCATGCCTGCTGCATAGTTCTTGTCGAAACACATGTGTACCCATGTTAGCTGAACGCCTCCAACCAGTCCTAATGTATTGCTCTTGTCGAATGGCAGGGCAAACGACCACGGCGTTATTCCTATTTCGAACGATTTGCTTCTGCGGCTGTATATGCCCTCATTTTTTGTAGAACCTATTTTGTTGCCCATATAGTTGTAACCATACCATATAGTCGGCAGATATGAGCGGAATTTCAGGTTCTGCAGGTTTTCAGTAGGAATTAGCGGTGAACCTACATAAACCTGCTCCACTTCCTGACCGTTAACGTACTCCATTTCACGTGTTTTCAGAAGCTGAAAACCGTTGTTGTCGTAAACTTTCACTATTGTTTTGCTGTCCTGCACGTCTACAACTATTTTCTTGTCTTTCACGTTGAACGTAGTGTCGTTGGCCTCCTCGGCGTATGCTGTGGCAGAAAGTATGAGTGCCGTAAATAAGAATAGCAGTTTCATCATTAATGTGTTTTAGGGTTATTGTTTGTGTTATATACGTATGCCCAGTCCGAACGACACGGGATAGCATTTGGGTGCAACGCTTGTCTTGAGCAGCGGCGTGAGAGCCGTGCGTGCATAGATCATCAGACAGCCGTAGCCGGCGCGTATGTCGAGGTTGAGGCCTACGGGATTCATGTTTATGTCGCCCGTCTCGGTGGTCTTGTTCTTTCCGATGAAGTAGCGCGAATGGTCGTTCCAGCGCAGTTCGACAGACGGACCTATTGCCGCGAACATATCAGCGCCGCCGGTGCGCTTCTGCCACTCTAACATCACCGGAATGCGGATGAAGGTGTAGCTTATGTAGCTCTTTTTGAGCGTCTCGCCCTCAATCTGCCTCATGGAGGTTATGCCGTCGGTTGTAGACAGCACGTAGTTGTCCTGAAAGTGATGATGCACCTGACCTATCTGAAACGCCGATGTAAGCGCCAGCGGATTGGTTATTCTGAAGGCCAGACTTGTCAGCGTGAAGCCATATTCCCACGACTTTGAGTCGCGTGTGTGCATGCCGGCGTTGCCTCCCGTGCCCATCACGCTTCCGGCAAGCTGGCTGAAGCCCATGAAGAACAGCGGATAGTGGCTTCTGGGCTTGCTCTTCTTGCGGTTGAGGCTTTGCGGAATGAAGGGTGACGTTACATATACGCGCTCAATCTCCTGTCCGTCAACAAAGTTAGTCTCGTATGTGCGGTTAAACTTCTTGCCGTCGCTGCCGTAGACAGATATTTTTGTGCTTCCTGCTGA
>NZ_HF986829.1:9941-31160 GCF_000431195.1 Prevotella sp. CAG:255
CCTGCTGAATCGTTTACAACAATCTTCTTGTTGTTCACCACGAATGTAGTGTCGCCGGTTTCGGCGGCCATGCCCGTCAGGGGCAGCAGCGCCGCCAGAAGTAGTGTCTTTTTCATATTTGTCATATTTATTGTTTGTTTCTTTGATTATGCGTAACACAGTTTCATTATGTCGTCGGGCGAGAGTTCGCCCTCAATGTATATCACCGTTCCCCGGTTGGGCTTCACCTTGCTGAACAGTATGTAGCGGTTGATGCCCTTGCTCTTTGGCGGCATTATGTAGTATCCGCTCACTATCTGGCCGTTCTCGACCACCTCGCGTATCTTCTTGGCGTTCTTTCTGTCGGCCTTCAGATAAGGTTCTATGCTTGCTCCGATGTTCTTGTAGGTAAGGCTCTTGTACACCTTCAGCTCATACCCCTTCAGCTTGGCGTTGTGCATCTCCACCATCTTGCAGCCCTTGGCATGTCCGAACCGCTGAAACACCTTGTTGACGTTAAGCCCCTCTTGCGCCATGGCTGGCGTTGCGGCCGTAAGGGCCAGTGCGGCTATGAGCAAGATGCGGCATAGCCCGTGCCACATAGTGCCGCTCCGTGCGCGGCTTGTGCCTTTGGTGTTGCGTCGTGTGGCCTCGCTGTTGCCGAAGTATGTGTTGACCGACAGCCTGCATGCCGCGGCAAGGCGTGTCATGGCCGTTATCATTATCGCGCATACAACATTTATGGCGTCAGCATGCGTTGCCGGCAGTTGCGGGTTATAATATTGCTGTTTCATATCTCGGGTTAATGTTTTTTACATTGTTGTTTATATTATCGTCTTTCATGTGCCTGCATGAGGCGTTCAGCAGTAAGAGAGTGTCATTGGCGCATCAGTTCGAGCGCGCCAAAGTTGTCTTCCTCGTCAGATGATACCATTTCGAGAGCCTTCAGGGCTTCTTCCTCAACCACCTTCTTGTTGGTGTACACCTTGCCGTCTATCACGGCATAGTTGTCGCTCTGGCGCGGCAGCGCGATCATCACCACCGCAATAAGTATGGCTGCCGCTGCCGTAAAGGCCGTGTATATCCATCCGTGGCGGCCGGTCTTCCTTGCTTTGTTGAGGCTGCTGTCGGCTGTTGGGGCAGTCTCGACGGCGTCGGCCCGTTCTTCGGCAATGTAGGCAAACAAAGCCTTGTATGGCATCCATTCCTCAGGAATGTCGTTGTCCCTGTTGGTAAAATATCCGCGCAGAGCCCTTTCCTCAGCCGATGAGGTCTCACCGTCGAGATATTTGTCGAGCAGCTGCTTAATATATTCTTCCTTTTTCATCACACTATAAATATCGTTCAAAGCGTCAGTAAATCTTTTCTCTTGGCCCTTATGGCCGTAAGTTTTATAAAGTCCTCACGTATCTTGCGGCGTGCCCTCGACAGGTTTTGCCGGAGGCTTTCGGCCGTGCATCCCGTGATTTTCATTATTTCAGAGCTTTCGTAGCCCTCAATCTCTTTCATCTTGAAAATCTGTCTTTGCAGTTCGGGCAGATGTTCAACGATAAGTCTTATCAGGTCGGCCTCGTCTTTGGCTTCAGCCCTGTGCCAGTCGTCGGCTGTCAGGCCTGTTGCTGAGGCCTTTCCGTCTTCCAGCCGGTCGTGGCGCCACTGGTCGCTGTATTTGTTGCGCAGCATGGTCATGGCCAGTGCCCTTTTGTTTTCATACCGGTCGAGCGTAGCCCGCATGCTCCAGAGCTTGAGCATCACCTCCTGCACCAGGTCCTCAGCGCTGTAGTCGTCTCCCGTAAGCTTGCGTGCCAGCCCTTTCAGCTCGTCGCGCATGGGTATTATTATGCGGTTAAATTCTTCCGGTTTCATCATTGTTTCATAAAGGTAACGTATGACGCGGAAAAACGTGACATCAAAAAAGAACTTTTTTTAAAATTTGTTTTGAAAAACTGGATTGAAGCCGGGCTGCCGATGCCGGCAGAAGCTTGCGGATTGCATTGTTTTAACTTCAATCGGTTGATTTGGGCTTGATGTTATCATAGCTCCGTCGTGCCTATGTTGAAAGCCTGTTGTGATAGGTCTTTCCCATGCTCGTCTGCCGATGCCGGCTTGTGTTTATAAAAATAAGAACGGCCGGAGAAAATTTCCCCCGGCCGTAATATGGTCTGCCATGATGCGGCGTCTTTACTTCTTCATAAACTTATATCCCCTGACGTTGCCGTCGGCTGATTTTACAGTGGCAATGTATATTCCTGCCGGAAGCGATGACAGGCTGACAACGTTGCCTTCGGCAGTCAGTGTGGTGCGGCCTGCCGTGTCGCTGATAGCTATGCTCTTTGTGCCTTCGGCGGCCCGCAGTTCGTTGCCCGATATCATGATGCCTTCGCCCTCGCCGGTAACGGCTGTTACGCCTGTTCCTGTAGAGCCGGTGTATATGCCTATGTTGTCGAGCAGCAGGCAGTCGCCGCCTTTGGTTCTGAGGCGTATTGCTATATAGATGTCCTTGCCGTCATAGTCGGCCAGACTTATTCCGCGTGTCTTTGGTTCTGCTGTCTCGCCCTCAACGTTGAGCACTTCTGTGTATGCTGCGCTGTTGTCTTCGGTGGCAGACACCATTATCTGATAGTCTTCAAGGAACTGCTGATTGAAAGAGTTTGCGTCCCACACGAGATAGCTGTCTTTGCCTTTGATGCTTACCTTCGGCATTATGAGCCAGCGGTCGGCCTGGTCGGTGCCCTCGAGCCATGATGTTCCTGCCAGCATATATTCGCCGAACACGTTGTGCTCTACGATGTTGAACAGACCCCATCCGTCTGCGTTAAACTCGTCGCCGGCTGACGGGTCTACGGTGCCGTTGTCCTCGACGCGGAATGTGAAGTCAGATGGAAGTTTGCCGTCCTCAAAGTCCCAGAATTTCACTGGCTTGCTTACCGCGGTAAAGTCTTTTGTCAGCACGTTGTTGTCGGCGTTCTCGTCGTTGTCGTTCGCAACTTCCACCTTCAGCTTGTGGCTGCCGTCGCTCAGGTCTGCCAGCAGGCCGCTGAACGTAACGGTTGTGGCGCTCTGAGCCTTCATGGCGATGGTGCTGTCTTTAACGGCCACGTCGTCGATGCTAACCGTTACTTTGGCGTCAAGGTCGGCTACGCCGCTGTTGGCCAGGTTGAATATCACGTCTTTGAGGTTGCTCTCGCGCACGAAGTCGTAAGGACTCTGAAGGTCGGAAACGGCAAGGTCGTTGAGGTTGCTTTCAACCTTCTCGAACGAAACGTCGTCAACGAGAATGAGGTTCTGGTTCTTGTCGCTGAACGCATAGAAGCTTAAATAGATGGTCTGCGCCTTGTCGAAATGAACAACGTTGACAGACTCCTCGTATTTGTTGTTCAGAATGGAGTTGAACTCCACAATCTTGTTGGTCATGGCCTCAGGCTTGGCCTCGTTGCCCCAGTATACGGCCATCTTCTCGGGATAAGAGTCGAGGTTTGAATACCAGAACTTCAGCACGTAATAGCCCGGTTCAATGTTTATCGGGTCGAGCATGGCCCAGTCGTCGCCGCTGTTGTTTGAGTCATAGCCGTAAGCCAGACAGCCGTTGCCGGTGTGCGCCATGTTGAAGAAACCTGATTCGATGCTTACGTCCCATGTGCCCTCGTCGTTGTTAAGGTTGTAGAATGTGAAGTCCTGCGTGTTCTCCGAAGCCTCGAAGCCCATTGTGTAAGGAGCATTCATCGGTGCTTTGTGCCTTACCGATGTGTAGCATGTGTCGTTCGTGTGGTCGAAGTCATCGGGGTGAGTGGCCCATGCCTTTATTTCGTATGTAGTCAGTGGGGCAGAGAGGTCGGCTTTGGTCTTGAACGTATATTCAAGCGTCTCGCCGGCTGCGAGCGTCTCGCTCACAGTCTCGTTGGCAATCTCCTTGCCGTCAACTGCAAACGCAACGTCAAATCCGCTCAGATTAGTGCGTCCGCTGTTCTTTATCGCCACCTTTACAGTCTCCTGTCCGAGGCCGTAGCCCGTGGCAGGGCTCAGTATCTCTGCAACTTTTATGTCTGTCGGGTTGGCAATCGGCTCAACTGTAACCGAACAGAGATAAAGATAGTCCTTGTAAGCCGTAGATGTGGCGCGGAACGCTATGTGGAACGGCTCGCCGGCCTTGGCGTCAACGAGAAAATAGCCCGACTGCTCGTCTTTCTTTATATTGTCGTATGTAGCCTCCTTGCTGGTCATGTCTTCCACGGTTCCGCCCTTGCCCGAGTACACCTCCATGCTCTCGCCATACATGCTTCCGCTGAATGTGTATTTCACTATCAGCGTGCCGGTCTCACTTGGCGTTATGGCAGGCGAAATCAGCCAGTCGTCGCCGTTGTTGAAGTAGTCGTACTTATAAGCCACTTTCGACGGGGTGCCTTCTTCGTTGAAGAGCCATGTGGCGCCGTCGCTGTTGGCATCAACCACGGTCCATGCGTTGAACTCGTCAACCGTCTCAAATGCTGTTGTATAGATTGCGTCTGCATGTGCAGAAACGACCGACAGCATAAGGAAAAGTAAAAACGTAGATATCTTCCTCATAATAATAATGTTGGGGCTCACTTGAAAATAACGCCTGAACGCCCGCAAGGCTGATCCCCCTTTAACCTTACGAAAGTTGGCCTGATGAAATGTTTAGATTATAAATATAGTAAAAGAATCGTTATGTATGGTTGCAAAATGAAATACTTTAATTAAAATTAACTCAAAAATGAAAGCAAACAGAAGTTTGGTAGATAATATGTGATATATGGAACAAACAACGTGAGACATAAGACGGCGACAAAATGAAACAAAAAGACGACCGAAAGCATGAATAGAAATAGATAAAACCGTCATTAGCTTAATGAAATATTGTGGCTTGGTAACGTCGAAAAATACATCTCCTGTCATGTTCTGCGTTTGGTGTTTTTGATAAATAAAGCAAACGGAGTTTGTAAATATTTATGAAATTTTCCGTCCGTTTGACGCTCTCAGAATGGCGATGTCCGTTCTCAATCCACTTTTTGCCTTGAAAATCGCCATATTTTGCCCATTTCTGTTAAGTCGTTGTTCTACAGATGCTTACGTGAAAATGCGATTAAAACAGCAATAGTTAAAAAACATTACTCTGCCGTTTATCACTCAAAAGTGGCCCATTTACGATGCGTTACCCATCGTTTTTCGCATCAAAAGTAGCCATCTTTGCATCAAAAAACGATTATTTTAGCTCGGTTTTATGGGGTAAAAGTGAATATAAGTTAATATACCTATTGCGTAAAGGCTGCTGTTTTAACTTTCGTTATAATTTAATTTGCCAGATTGAGAAAATATTTTGTCATGATTATTTACTGTGAAGTGGATGGAAATTCATTTTGTTATAGATTGTCAAGTAAATGTTTTTGAGTTTATTTATAGCATAAATTATTTGTAATAGAAATGGGATGATATATCCTCTTTTGTTAATGTGGTGTTAGTCAAATTTAACGATAAATGTCAGATTTTGATGTATTTAGTAGTTAATAATATTCTGCTATTATAAGTAGGTAGCTATGTTTGGCGTGTCATTTCAAGGATGATTTCTATGGTAAAAAATGTGAGTTCAATATAGCAAACTGATACAGTGAGTTTGTTATTGTAATA
The DNA here is from genome assembly GCF_000431195.1 of Prevotella sp. CAG:255. Classification (NCBI taxonomy): domain Bacteria; kingdom Pseudomonadati; phylum Bacteroidota; class Bacteroidia; order Bacteroidales; family Prevotellaceae; genus Prevotella; species Prevotella sp. CAG:255. Next base: position 15,564 of record NZ_HF986829.1, read on the forward strand.
ATACTAATGTTTAAAGATGATTTTGGGAATATAGGTGCAGTATGAATTTGGTCAGATGTTTCATGAAATGTTTATAAGAAAGCTGCCTGGGAGAATTCTTTTCACATGTGGTCGTATGCATAGCTGAGATAGAATGGCTTAAGGTTATGGCTGGTTTGGAACATAATTTAAAAAAGTATGCAACTGTAATTTATAATAATTTAACGGTCAGTTTCTGCTAAAGAAAATAAAATTTTATATTTTTGCAATGCAAATCGACTATCCGATAAGGGAATTACATTATCTAGGCAATTCAATATTAGGATATAAAGTTTATCTGATGTATTGAAAGTAATGGGACGGCTCTTTCCCTTTAAAAAACATAATTATTACTGTATCCCGTCTGCAGTATCTGGATCATTGACTTCAGGTAAACAATAAATAAAGACAGTAATAATTATGTGGAAAAACTATCATAAAATAAAGTTGTCCATAGGAAGATGGCAAGAAAAACCATCCAATCTACAATATGGTTCTGTTGTATGTTATACAGAAGCATTTGGAGATGGTTGATGATTTAAAAAATGATTTGCTAATTCCGGTCAAGTAGCTTAGTTCACTTGTTATTGGTAATTCAAGGTTTTATAAGATTTATAATTAATGTCACATAGTGGGGTATATTCACTTGCAAAAGCCTTATCTCTAATTTGATGTTTTACCCTTTGTTAAAATATAATTATGAAACAGATGAAATCTATTTTAGCAACAGTAAAAGATGATGTGATAGCTTTTATTGAAAGCAATAGCGAACTGTTTTTTAATGAACGTGACTTTCAGATGCACTTAGCTGTATATTTACGTGGTCTCAATAAATATGATGACGTGGATGTGGAATATTATATACCGCATTCAGAACTTGACAACTATATATGGAAGAATGAACTACGTCTTGATATTGTTGTCCGTAATGGCAATGAGTTTGTGCCAATTGAGTTAAAATACAAGACTAAGGCTGTGGAAAAACGGCTACCACGTTTTGAGGAATGGCTGACTGTTCAAGTAATGAAAAACCAAGGGGCACAGGATTTGGGCATGTATGACTTTTGGAAAGATGTCCGTCGATTGGAAATGGTGCGTAACCGTTTCAAAAATGTTACTGGTGGATTGGCCGTGTTCTTGACAAACGACAAGGCATATATGAATGCTCCTAAAGAGACATCCAATAATTATTTGTTTAGCATGTCAAGTGGTATTCATACTAAACAGAAACATTGGCAAAATATGAATAGTACTTGTGCAAGAACTCACATCAATTTCGAAGTGGAAAAGGATTATGAAATCGAATGGAGATGTAATGCTGTGGAAAATGTTGATATGAACTACTGTATTGTGGAAATCTGATATTATGAAACTATATGTCAAAGAAAAAAACAATCCCGGGTTTATCTTTCTCGCTTAAACGCGCTGTAGGTATATCCGCTTTCAAACAGAAAGTTGCACGCAAAACTGGTATCCCGACGACTAAAGCTGGACTGGAAAGAAAGGTTGGAGGTTTCATCCTCAAAAAGTTTCTCGGGAAATAATACAATAGAAAACAATTAAAACTTTTATAGAAATGGCAAATAATAAAATTAAAGTCACTGGTAGAGCTCAAAACAGCACTGCATTGGGAATTGTTCATGCCTATATACAGATGTTTCCAAAAACGACATTGGCAGATTTACGCAGAGCTTTTCCAAATGATATAGCCCCGGATAATGGTGTGGACGAACTCTTCCTGCCTGTAGCTGAGGCTGAAGCTCGTAATGCTAAGTCTGACATGAGTCTCTATTTTGTGAAAGGTGAACGGCCTTTGAATCTTGCAGACGGAACTAAAATCGCCCTTTCACAGATATGGACAGCTAAATCGCTTGCGAATCTTGTAGCTGTAGCAGAGAAAATTGGCATTGAGGCAGAGACAAACAAAGATTCTGGCAAGAATTTTAATGCATCAGGATTCTTCATTGAGTATCTTAATGGTTGGAAGCCAGATGCTCCTAAAAAAGGGTGTTTGGGTATGCTCGCTTTACTGACTATGGTTGGTGGCGGAGCTGCTTTGTGGTTAATCGGCTAACTAAAAAATCAATAAATTATGGTTATACAACGTACAAAATCAGGGAAAATCGACAAACGCACAAAAGAGGGTAAGGCTATGTTGGAAAGAATGGCTAAAGCGCGTGCGGCTGCAGCAAAGAAACGTAAACAGGAAGCAAGTCTTATCGGAAGAATAAAACGTATGTTCAGTTAAACATTAAAATTGGAAAATAATATGAAATCAGATATAAAAAATGTTGCTGCATTCCTTGCCACTGCTATTTGGGCAGATGGCGTGTATGCTGAGGAAGAAAAGTCTGTGCTTGGCGAAATAGCAGAAGCGCTAAAAACCGATGCTGCCGAATTGGCAAAACAGGTGGATGAAGCATTGGCAGTAATAGAAGGAAAAGACGAAGATGGCGTGCAGGAGTATTTGGTTGAAAACGCATCTGCTTTAGATGAATGTGAAGCCAAAATACTGATGCAGTGTGCAATCGAAATAGTATTGGCAGACAATGTTGTGTCAGCAGATGAAGTACAGACTCTTTTTGATCTTGCTGATGCTACAGGAGCGGTAGAACACACTGATGTGGCTCTTATGCTTGCTGATTTGGTGAAATATGTACCAGAGATTGAAATTGAGTTTTAAAGATGACCAAAATATTTAATATTAAAAATAACAAACAATATGGCAGAATTTCGTATTGATAGTCGTATGAAGGTTAAAACCCTTAAGGCTAACTTTAAAAAGGCTTTTGGAGCTACACTTCGTGTATATACAACAGCTGCATGCAAGGCAAAGGCTGATGATGAGGCTACACTAGGTACACTGATGAGCGGTACAGCTAAGGGCGGTGAAATGACCGTAGGTGGAAACTTGCGTGTAGGCAACTTTGAGAAAAAACTTACTGAACTTTATGGTATTGGTGTCCAGGTGGCAAATTCTGCTGACACTAAGTTGAGCGACAATACCATCACACTTGTTGCTGCCGGTAAGGAATAAATTATAGAGTCTTTAAATGGCGCAATAGAAACATCGGTTGCGCCATTTTTGTTTATCAATTAATTCTAAGAATATGAGCAAAGAATACTATAAAAAACAGATTATTGATTTACGTGCCAGAATTGCTAGAGAGAAGGAGGCAAAGAAACGTGACAACGAGAGTTATGCAAGAATGATAAAGAGTGCTTCTTCACCATCTTCAAAGGCAACGTACAGAAAAGCGAAAATAGACAAGTCTGCATATCATGATCGCAACATCGCATCGTACAAGCGCCAGATAGAAAGTGCAAAGGCAGCGATAAAGCGTTGCTAAATAATTTTTTGATTAATCCCCATTCTTAAATTATTCGCTAAATGAAATCCAGCATAATCGACGTACCACGCCAACACCAGCAGAACGACCTGTTTGGTATACAGGTTTATCAAGATGCACTTACTAAGTTTATACAATATACTGATACACCCATCACAATAGCCTTGCAAGGAGAATGGGGAAGTGGAAAGACTTCCTTGATGAACCAGTTGAGGTATAATCTTTGTGACGCGGATGGTGCTGCATATTATCCTGTGTGGATTAACACATGGCAATATTCACTTATGCGTACGCCAAGTCAGGCTATTATTGCCATTTTAGAGGGAATCATCGCTCAGATTGGTGAACTGTCTCCAAATCACAAATGGGACGAAAGTAAGAAAAAAATAGGGGGATTGTTTAAGAAAATGGCTGTCGTCGGGGCAAAGGTGGCAGTTGGAACCGTTGGTGTAGACGGGGAGGCTGTGGATGATCTTTTTGCCCAGAATGGAGGCGAATCTACCATAGTACAGCTGAAAAAAGAGATAGCCAAATTAGTTGAGACATCATTGGAGCAGAACCCGTCGAAGAAGGGCTTTACGCTCTATATTGACGACCTTGACCGTATTGATCCTCCTGTTGCGGTGGAGATATTAGAATTACTGAAGAATATTTTTGACTTAAAACATTGTGTATTTGTATTGGCAATAGACTACGATGTGGTGATAAAAGGCTTGAAACCAAAATTCGGTGAGTTGACCGATAAGAACGAACGCGAGTTTCGCTCCTTCTTCGATAAGATTATCCAATTGCCTTTCTCCATGCCTGTAGCTTCTTACAATGTGGACACATTTCTTGTGGAGGCATTGAGTGAAATAGAATTTTTCAGTAAAGAGGAACTTGCCGATACCGTATTAGCCGAAAATCTATCGGAAATAGCTCGTCTGTCAGTTGGCTGCAATCCGCGCTCGTTGAAACGCCTTACCAACACTCTGTCACTCATCTCTATTATAAATGAATCGCTTGCTAAAGCATCGTCATTAACGCAGACAACCAAGGATAAAACGCTTAACTTTGCATTGGTATGTATGCAGATTGCTTATCCATATATATACAATCAATTGTCAGAAGAACCTGACTTCAAAAAATGGAATGAGAGTGTGGCTACCAAATTAAAATTGCGCCAGCTCACCGAATCAGAGAAAGAAAGTCTGGATGTAACAGATGAGTTTGATGATGAATGGGAAAAGGTGCTGTTTCGTATGTGTCAGAAGGAGATTTATTTAAGTAATCGTGTATTCAGCGTGTCCGGATTGTTCAACAAAATAGCGGATGTTGTGAATGACGATGAACATCTTGGTGACATTATCGCTTCAACTATCGAGTTGTCTGCAGTGACCAACTTAAAGGCATTTGATGCTCCTGCGAAAGTACCAATGAAATTTAATCGTGATTTGTCCAATTACCGGTTCAATAACAAGGTTTATGATAAAAAAGTTAATCTTGTACATGATCTTGTGTTGTATCATATTGACAAACATCCGGGTATAACTCATGCCCAATTGAAAGAGGACTTTAGGATTCAGAAAAACATGGATGCTGTGTTTATGACTTTTGATATGTATAAGCGTATTATGCAGGAAAAAGGTAAAGTGGAGTTCATGGGAAAGAACAAAACGTTGGAAGATACGATACAGCTCGCTGATGCCAACATTTTGATTTGTAGTAACTGGCCTACAACTTCACAGGGCAGACCTGCTCAGTTTTCTAAATTATTGGAGGTTGCAAAAAAATTAGGTTATGAGATAACTGCTTGTTAAACGCTTCTAACGTTATATTATTTTTGGCAATTAAGAACAACATATTGCTGGAATATCCCATCGCTCTATTCAAATTAAAGTGTATATGAAAGCCAAACAAATAATACTGTTTATAATTATAACGATAGCTTTGACTGCTTGCGGTAAAAGTGCTTTTGAACAATTTAATGAGGCCTTAGCCGTAGGCGAACTATCTAAGGCACAAGAATATCTTGTGGAAGTTTCTGACAGAACAGAACTGAAGCAGGGGGCATTACAACTCATACGGTCCTATCTCAGTGTGGGAGAAGTGGATAAGGCTATTGAGGTTTATGAGAATGTTACACCTTGGCACAAAAGCCGGTATGATATGAAGTGGAATAATGGTAGTTACGAGCAGACAGTATGCAAACTATTGAGGAAACGTTTGTTAAAGGATGGTGACTATGAAAGGGCTTGGGAGTATTATCCTTTGGAATATAAAGATGAGAATTACTTTGAAAATGCACAAAGCCGTTATGCTTATCTGAGTGATGTAGTGGCAGATATGTGTTCAAAAGGGAAACAGGAGGAGTGTCGCAGATTTATAGAAAATCAGTTGAGTTGGTTTGTGACATATGTAGATTCTTCGCAGGGCGAATATGTGGAGAACGTTAAAACATATTTCAGCAGCAATGTAGTAAGAGATAAATTGAATGCACAGATTGATAGTTCATATTAATAAGAAATGAAGGCAAGACGGATCTTATGGGTATGTGCCATGGCTATATCCTTGCAACTTGCAGGATGTAAAAGTGAGGGCAAATCTGATGACAGTAACAGAATGCCGGAAATGGAGCAGTTGAGGTATGACAATACGTTGAAGAAACTCAATACTCTGTGCGAGGAAGCAAGTATGTCTGACTCAGAAGATGACTTTTATCGCATTAAAGAGGAATTGAATCTGCTCAGATATGATTTTAATGCCGAGAACATGGGCGAAGAAGCTCAAAAGAAATGCCGTGAACTGAAAGAGAGAATTGAACGATATAAAAGTAATCCGGAGGAATTGTTCAATGCTAAAAACTCTTTATCTCAAGGAAGTGGACGTGTTGGTACTCTCTTGTCGCGTAGAAATTTGAACGTGAAGGGAGTGAAACGTTTCCCTTATAGTCTGAATGCTGGTGACAATGTGGAGTTAAAATTAGATTGCCAAGGTACAATTAGCGTAAACTTCTACGATGTCAATAGGCAGAAACGTATTAAGCAATGGCAGGTAAGCAGCTCTATGGCAGATCATATTAATATCAGTTCTCAAGGAATCTATATGCTGGAATTGATAGTGGACAAGGGTACGGCAGTAGCTAATGTTTCAATGTCATATAAAGGGACTGACAATACGCTTCGCCCTCATGTGAGAGAAAAAATTATTGAATGTAGGGCGAATGATTTTTTGGCCACAAAGATGGATAGTATTTCTGTTAGGCCAGTGTTTGATTCTCCTAAGAAAGTGGGACTTCGTGGTAATCTGAAATCTGTGTTCTCGGGAAAGTCGCGTGTGGTAATCCCTGTGCCTGTGCCTAAGGGATGTGATGCTTTGGTCTATTCGCTTCGTATTTCCACTAATGAGAAGACAATATCATCTGATGGTAAGTTCTCTGAAAACTTGTCTTTGTACTCCAGTAAGATAAAGCTGTTTGGATTTAATGTATACGAGGGAAGCATCAGCAGTGGGGTTGTTGATCGCCTGCTGTTCAATACTCGTCCACCACGTGATGAAGACGCTTTCTGTAATATGTATGTGTTCAACAATTCATCACAGGCCAAAAAATTTCAAGATGGAAGTGCCTCATCAGGAAATTATAAATATGATATGGAACAATCGCAGATGGGTACTCAGTCTTGTTGTGGACAACTGCATCCTAATGGCAGGAAAGTTATCTATATAGGGGTGGAGAATGAGCGCATGCGCTATGATAACTATATTTGGATGGAAGTTGCAGCACTCTATCGTACAGCTAAATATGTGCGTCCTGTTTATATGACGAGATAATTACAGAATTGTTGTTGATAATACATACGGCAGGTAAACTATAAATACAATCATATGCCGTTTTCATGTTATGCAGTTGAAGCAAATGTTGGTATTGACAGGAATACATTTTAATTAAGAGCCTATATTGTCTTATAAATCTTTCACTTGCATAGGAATTAGAAAAACAAAAAATCCTGATTTCGTTTCGAAATCAGGATTTTGTTTGTTGAGAGTGGTACCACCAGGAATCGAACCGGGGACACAAGGATTTTCAGTCCTTTGCTCTACCAACTGAGCTATGGCACCATCGTTATTGCTTGATTGCGGGTGCAAAGATATGCCTTTTTTGTTAATCATACAAATTTTTGAGCATTTTTTTTGAAAAAAATGCACGAGTTTCAAAAAAATGCTTTACCTTTGCACTCGCTTTTAAGGCATCGGGATTTAGCGCAGTTGGTAGCGCACTACGTTCGGGACGTAGGGGTCGCTGGTTCGAGTCCAGTAATCCCGACCAGAAGAGGTCAACAGGTTGGAGACAGCATGTTGGCCTCTTTTGGTTTTTGAAGCTTTATTAAATTGGATATTTGGACAGAAAGACACAATAATTTTGTATATTTGTATGTCCGTTGTTTCATTACGGGGGCATGGCTTGTGCTTTAAGCATGATGATTAAAATGCTGAAGCCGGTGGAGTGGGTGTCTTTATAATATAAAGTATGTCTTTGCCCGGACGGCAGTCGGTTTGCTGCGACAGGCATAACAGGGCTGACAGACTTATAAATAATATTGCAGGTTATGAAAATATCGGTTATTGGTGCCGGTGCCATGGGGGGAGCCATGGTGGAAGGCTTTGTCAAGTGCGGGATGTTGGATGCTGCCGACATCACTGTTTCGGCTCCTCATGAAGCGACGCTCGAGCGCTTCAAAAGTCTCGGAGTTAATGTTACTACAGACAACAAAGCAGCGGCAGCTGCAGGCGATGTGGTGTTTGTCGTGGTGAAGCCATGGCTGGCAGAGCAGGTTATAGGCGAAATACGGCCGGCAGTTGACTACAGCCGGCAGACCATAGTGTCGGTTATGGCCGGCGTAAGCGGCAGCCAGCTTAAGGAATGGCTTGGCGGAACAGACGGAAAGCTGCCCCGGCTGTTCATCGTGATACCCAACATAGCCATTGCCGTGAAAAGTTCGATGACGTTTATCGTTCCGGTTAATGCAGATGAAGAAGCCACGGCTGCAATGGCTGCCTTGTTTGACTCAACCGGATTGCAGATGGTTACGGAGGAGCGGCTGCTCGGAGCTGCCACTACGCTTGCATCGTGCGGCATAGCCTACGCCATGAGGTATGTCAGGGCTTCGACAGAAGGCGGCGTTGAACTCGGATTTAAGGCGCATGATGCACAGCGGATAGTGATGCAGACGATGAAGGGAGCCGTAGACTTGTTGCAGGCCAATGACAGTCATCCTGAAGTTGAGATAGACAAAGTTACTACGCCCGGAGGCATGACGATACGCGGACTTAACGAAATGGAGCATGCCGGATTTACGAGTTCTGTGATACGCGGGCTGAAAGCCGGAATGTCGAAATAAGACCGAAACTTCAAAATGAATTTCTGATAACAGTGAAACCTGTATATTAGATAAATTATAATGCAAGTTTTATCTGTAATTTACGGATTGTAGAATATTTCGCTATTTAAGTTTTTTATTTTTCAAATTTAATTGTTACTTTTGGCAAGTTATATTTGGAGCCTGTGCAAAGGTGAAGATAAGAAATGCTCATGGCGGCTGCTATGCCAAAGCCTCTGTCGGGATTAGCCGAAAGGCACTTGGCGCTTAGCCTTGTGAGTATGCAGCCAGTTTGCTCTTTGTGGGCGATGAGGCTGTAAATGTTGAATTTTATTAAGACTGCAAACTCTGATTTATTGAGCAGGTGTAAGACGATACGGCATCTGCCATGCGTGATGCGCAGGCCTCCTGTCGCACTTTGCAGAATACAGGACTGCAAATCTGCTACACTGTCTGACGGAAAGTCAGACGTTTTTATGAACTTTCAGGTATTAGGGAAATTTTTAATAAAAAGATATGAATACATTTATAAACGTAGAAGATATCGGCAATCTGCAGCAGACACTTGCCGAAGCACAAGAAATAAAGAACGACCGCTTTAAGTATCAGCATCTTGGCAAGAACAAGACGCTGATGATGATTTTCTTCAACAACAGTCTGCGCACACGACTCAGCACGCAGAAGGCTGCCATGAATCTTGGCATGAACGTGATAGTGCTCGACGTAAATGCCGGTGCGTGGAAGCTGGAGACAGAGCGCGGAGTAATAATGGACGGCGACAAGAGCGAGCACCTGCTCGAAGCCATTCCAGTGATGGGCTGCTATTGCGACCTTATCGGTGTGCGCTCGTTTGCAGGCCTGACCGACCGTGAGTATGATTATGCCGAAACCGTGCTCCATCAGTTTATCAAGTACAGCGGCCGTCCTGTGTTTGCCATGGAAACGGCAACGGTGCATCCTCTTCAGGCTTTTGCCGACCTAATAACCATTGAGGAGCACAAGACAAAAGCCCGTCCGAAGGTTGTTCTGTCATGGGCACCTCATTGCCGTGCATTGCCGCAGGCCGTTCCAAACTCGTTTGCGCAGTGGATGAACGCTGCCGACGTAGACTTTGTTGTCACTCATCCCGAGGGTTATGAGCTCGATCCGAAGTTTGTTGGCAATGCCCGTGTTGAGTACGACCAAATGAAAGCCCTTGAAGGAGCCGACTTCGTTTACGCCAAAAACTGGAGCTGTCCCGGCGTGACCTGTCCGTCTGACTACGGCAAGATATTAAGCAAGGACATGTCGTGGACAATAGACGCGGCACACATGGCCGTTACAGATAACGGCAAGTTTATGCACTGTCTGCCCGTACGCCGCGGTCTTATCGTAACAGACGATGTGATAGAAAGTCCTAATTCGCTCGTCATTCCAGAAGCAGCCAATCGCGAGATTTCAGCTTCTGTGGTAATCAAGCGAATGCTCGAGTCATTATAGAATTCTACATTTTAAATCATATTTGCTAACGGAGAATGCAGGCCGATGATGACAAGTCGGGTCTGCATTCTTTATGGCTACAACCGGAAATAGTTCAGGCATTTATATATTAATACTCATTTTACTGAGTAAAAGGATATATTAAAAATAAAAATGGATAACATTGTCATACAGATGATCATACTCCTGCTGCTTGTAGTGGCGGGATTTGTTTCAAACAGATGCGGACTTATGGGCGGCGATTTCGACCGTAAGTTGTCAGGTTTTATTATCAACGTGTCGTGTCCCTGTCTTATCATATCGTCAGTGATGGGCGACGTTTTTCCCGACCGGGGCATGATATTGCCATTGCTCGGCGTAGGCATGATTACTTATGTACTGCTGTTTTTGATAGCCTATTTCCTTCCACGCTATTTTGTCCGCAAAGCCGACTATCGCGGAATGTATAGTTTTATGCTTATGTTTGCCAACGTTGGTTTTATCGGCTATCCCGTTGTGGCATCAATCTTTGGCAGCCAGGCCGTATTCTATGCCAGTCTGCTCAACATCCCCAACACACTTTTCATCTTTATTGTCGGTTTGTCGTTTGTCCTTGGAAGCACAGACGGACACAAGTTTAATGTCAGCACGCTGTATTGTCCGCCAATGGTGGCGTCTTATGTCTCGATAGTTATAGTGGCCCTTGGACTTGATTCTATACCGAGGGTTGTGTCTGAGCCGTTTTATCTTTTGGGAGGCATCACCGTTCCGGGAGCGTTGCTTGTTATCGGTTCTTCGATGGCCCAGATGGATACCCGTCATATACTCGGCACAAGGTCGGTCTATGTCATGTCAGCCTTCCGTCTCTTGATAATCCCCGTGGCCATATATTTCCTGTTGCGCCTTTGTGGAGTAGACGAGACAATCAACCGCATCAACACCGTGCTTATTGGCATGCCGGTGGCCTCTTATGGCACGATGTTTTGCCTGAGATACGGGCGCGATGAGAGCGAGATGGTTGAGGGCACGCTGATCACTACCATTCTTTCCGTTGTCACCATACCTTTGCTTACGCTGATATTTTGATGCGCAGATGTTGACCGGTGTGAATGAAATATTATGTCTTTGATGTCAATTTTGTGATAAAAAAGCTGTTTTTGCGTATGCTTTAAATTTTAAAGCATTATTTTTGCGCCTAAAAAGAATATCTGTTTATGGAAAAATATGCTGTTCTGTCGGCCGTTGCCAGAGGAAATTTCTGGGAGCGGCTGTGCCATCTCTACATGAAGACGGGCGATTATGTTGATATGGAGAATCTTGAAAACCGCCATATCGTTTATGTTAAGGTGTTTCTTAGCGACATCCGCAATCAATATGCCGCTCTGCTCGAGTCGCAGCTGTGGCACGACTATCTTTCGCATGTGCCGTGTTCCGTGGTAGGGCAGGCTCCGCTTGACGGGTCGAAGGTTTCGCTTCTTGTATGCACGTCTGATGCTTCGTCGGCTTCTTCGTTTTGCAGTTTAAGGCTCTGCGAGGCCGATATGGCCGGTAAGGATGCCTATGGGCAGGCTGTGGCTCTGTTCGAAAAGTTTGTCGGTTCGGCTCATCTTGCCGATGACGCTTCAGGAGTTGGCTGCCTGCGCGTGTGGCTTTATGTGGCTGATACTGACGGCTGTCTTGATGCCGTTGAGAAGGCACGCGACGACGTGTTTGGGCGTCATGGCATTGATGCCGGCAAATTGCGTATGGCGGTTACTGTTGTTGGCGGCGTAACACATGCCGACGGAGCCGTGGTGGCTCTCGACTATCTGTCGTTTGGTGGCGATGCCAAGGCTGTCGTTCCTCCTTGCTCTGATGAAGGCTCGGCAAAAGATGAGTCTGCCGCAGGCTATGGCTGTATAGACCTTGGCGTAGATTTAGGCAGCGGATTGCGTGTTGACATCCCGCCGTTCGTACTTCCTTCTGCGACTGATGCCGATATGAGTCAGCTCGATGTGCGCCAGTATACCGGACAGATTCTTGGCGACATGGGCGTAAGGTTTAAGCGCTACGGTCTGACGATGAACCACGTAAGTTGCTTTGTGGCTTATCTTCGTGACTTTTCTGACTATACCGATGTCGATCGTCTGCTCTCCATGGCTTTCCCTTATGTGCCTCACGTCATTGTATGTGCCGACGGAGCCGGCGGCTGCTTGCCGGTGATGATAGAGTGTGTTGCCGAGAGGCCTGCTGAGGCTTGACACGGGGCCTATCTGTCATGTACAGCGACATTTACGTCTGTCACAATGTCTGTATATACGGAATATTTGTGAATAATCAATGATTTTTATTAAAACAAAGGCATTTGTCGCTTTTTTTGCTTATGTTTGCATAACATATTATGCCTGCTTTGTCGGGCATTTAAGAGTTAGGAGATAAAAAAAGAAATCATAAAAACAACAAAACCGAAAAGAAAAAATGAACGAAGAAAGATTGTATGATCTCATACGCGAGAAAGAAAACATCGCGTCGGTAGCCTTCCCGTCGCTTATGCGCAAGGTTTACGTGTGGATGACTCTGGCCCTTGTCATAACAGGCTTTGTGGCTTATGGCGTGGCCTCAAGTCCCGGCATAATAACAGCCCTGGTGTCTAACAAACTGCTGTTCTGGGGCTTGTTCATAGCCGAGCTGGCTTTGGTATGGACTGTTTCGGCACGCATCAACCGCCTGTCGCTCACCACAGCCACACTGCTGTTTATCCTTTATTCTGCCCTCAACGGAGCCACGCTGTCGCTTATTCTGCTCGTATATACAATGCAGTCTATTGCCAGCGTATTCTTTATCACGGCCGGCACGTTTGCCGTTATGGCAGCCATAGGCTATTTCACCAAGGCCGACCTGTCTTCATTGGGCAAGATACTTATGATGGCCCTTATCGGTCTGATCATCGCCACTGTGGTCAACGCCTTCCTGCTTAAGAGCGGCGGCTTCAGTCTTATACTTAGCTACGTCGGCGTACTGATCTTTGTCGGTCTTACAGCCTACGACACTCAGAAGATAAAGCAGATGCTGATTATGGCAGACGATGTTAACGAGGAGACACAAAAGATAGCCCTTTTAGGCTCGCTTTCGCTCTATCTCGACTTTATCAACCTCTTCCTTTATCTGCTCAGAATATTCGGAAACAGTAGAGAATAAAAGATTCATCAGTTGCGCCTTTTGACGGTGCAAATTATAAGTGTTGAAGCAGGATGCAGTTGTGCATCCTGCTTTTTTGTTGAATATATATTCAGAAATATGTGAAAAATAGTTCTATTGGCGTATTTTTATACAAAAATGTTTGTATATATACGTGAATGGTTGTATATTTGCAAACATAAATGAATAAATATACAGGCAAATGAAATCAAAGAACGGTAGATTACAGACTTTGCGTATGCTTATCTCGAGCCAGGAGCTTTGTTGTCAGGACGAGGTGCTCAAGGCTCTTGAGAAAGAAGGCTACAAGGTTACGCAGGCCACGTTGAGCCGCGACATGAAACAGCTTAAGGTGGCAAAGGCTACAAGTTTGAGCGGCAAATACTTCTATGTGCTGCCCAACGAGACGATGTATAAGCGCGTGTCGAGCCCTAAGACGGCTGCCGAGATGCTGCTTACGTCTGGATTTATGTCTATCAACTTTTCTGGCAACATGGGCGTTATTAGGACACGTCCGGGCTATGCCAGCAGTCTGGCTTACAACATCGACAACAGTGGCATACCATTGATATTGGGCACTATTGCCGGCGATGACACTATTTTTATTGTCATAAAGGACGGTGTGAGGCACGGAGACATTGTGGCCGAGCTGCGCAACGTCATTCCTGACATAAAATAAAGGTGGCAATAGATAATAAATAACAGAAACTTTTTAATATAAACAATGTATCAATGCCGGTTTCGTCCGGTCTTTCCCGTGCCTCATTTGGTTCGGGCAGGGGCTTGACGTCCTTTACGGCAGAAACGTTACAATGATGAAAGAAATTGAAGTAATGGTGGCTGATGCGTCACATGAGAAATATGTTGACACCATTCTCGATACAATGGCGGCAGCCGCCAAAGTGCGCGGAACGGGTATTGCCAGCCGTAGCCATGAGTATCTGGCAACCAAGATGAGAGAAACCAAGGCCGTTATAGCCCTGTGTGACGGAAGGTTTGTCGGCTTCAGCTATATTGAGACATGGGGCAACAAACATTATGTAACCACTTCGGGACTTATCGTTCATCCCGACTACAGGGGCATGGGCGTGTCGAAGCGCATAAAGGACATGACCTTCACGCTGGCCCGCACACGCTGGCCTAAAGCCAAGATATTCAGCTTGACGAGCGGTTCGGCCGTGATGCGCATGAACACGCAGCTGGGCTATCTGCCCGTAACCTTTGCCGACCTTACAGACGACGAGGCATTCTGGCGCGGATGCGAGGGCTGCATCAACGTAGACGTGCTGAAGCGCACGGGCCGCCGCTACTGCATCTGCACAGGCATGCTTTACGACCCGGCCGAGCATGAGGGCGACAAAACTCCGATAGAGTTGCCCGCAAACGTTATTGAGAGAATTAAAAGAATTGGAAACTGATTAAAAAACATATTTGTTATGGCAGACAAGAAAAAAGTAGTTGTGGCATTCTCAGGTGGACTCGACACCTCTTACACAGTGATGAAACTATCGCACGACATGGGCTATGAAGTCTATGCTGCATGCGCCAACACAGGCGGATTCAGCGACGAGCAGCTCAGGCAGAACGAGGAAAACGCCTACAAACTGGGCGCAAAGGAGTATGTTACACTCGACGTTACACACGAATATTATGAGAAAAGTCTGAAATATATGATTTTCGGCAATGTGCTCCGCAACAACTGTTATCCCATTTCAGTGTCGTCAGAGCGCATCTTCCAGGCCATTGCCATTGCGCGCTACGCAAAGCAGATTGGTGCCGACGCCATTGCTCACGGTTCAACGGGAGCGGGCAACGACCAGATACGTTTCGACATGACGTTCCTCGTTATGGCTCCGGGCGTTGAGATTATCACGCTTACACGCGACAAGGCTCTGTCGCGTAAGGAGGAGGTCGACTATCTTAACGAACACGGATATTTTGCCGACTTCACCAAACTTAAATACTCTTACAATGTTGGCATCTGGGGCACGAGCATCTGCGGCGGCGAGATTCTCGACTCGGCACAGGGACTGCCCGAAGAGGCTTACCTGAAGCACGTTACACGCAACGACGAGAGCGAGCTGCGCATAGAGTTCAAGAAGGGAGAAATTGTTGCCGTCAACGGTGAGAAATACGACGACAAGGTTAAGGCCATACAGAAGATTGAGGAGATTGGTGCTGCTTACGGCATTGGCCGCGACTGCAACGTTGGCGACACTATCATCGGCATAAAGGGT
>NZ_HF986829.1:31188-35905 GCF_000431195.1 Prevotella sp. CAG:255
AGGGTCGTGTAGGTTTTGAGGCTGCCGCTCCGAAACTGATAATAGAGGCTCACCGCATGCTCGAGAAATATACGTTGAGCAAGTGGCAGCAGTACTGGAAAGACCAGGTTGCCAACTGGTACGGAATGTTCTTGCACGAGAGTCAGTATCTTGAGCCTGTAATGCCCGACATCGAGGCTATGCTCACCAGCAGCCAGCGCAACGTAAATGGTACGGCCATACTGAAGCTCCGTCCGTTAGGTTTCGAGTGTGTAGGTGTTGATTCGCCCGACGATCTGCTTAAGTCAAAACTTGGCGAGTACGGCGAGATGCAGCACGGCTGGACAGCCGAAGAGGCCAAGGGCTTCATAAAGGTGCTGAGCACTCCGCTGAGAGTTTATTACGGAATACACGAGGACGAGGAAAGATAACGGTATGATAGGCCGAAAATTATATTTGTCGGATAAAGACCGCAAGATTGCGGGCGTATGTGGCGGCCTGGCCGACTATTTCGGAATAGATTCTACCATTGTACGTATATTATGGGCTTTGTCCGTAGTGGTGAGTTATGGCACAGGCTTCATTCTTTATCTCGTCTTTTGGCTTATCGTTCCACGAGAAAGAAATATACTTCCTTGAAAACTGCAATGATCAGGGTTGAGTGAATTTAGATAGAGTGAAAAGTGAACAATTCAAATGCTGAGTTGCTCTATAACGACAATAAAACTACAAAGCTATTGTTCTGTCGGATTTGTAATCCGACAGTATAAAGTATCAGAATCTGTGATCCGAAACTCATACCTATTAATAAAAAATAGGAAGTAGGCAAATTGAATTTAGCTTCACAGATTGTTGGCTCTTTATTTATAGCAACAAGGCATTTGACTTTAACTCCTAGCCAACTTGTTGGCGATAACTCCTTTAACTACTTTAAAATGATAAAAATCGGAATACTTGGTGCCGCCGGATATACCGGCGGCGAACTTATAAGATTATTGATAAATCATCCGCAGGCAGAGATTGTGTTTGCCAACAGCGAGAGCAACGCAGGCAATCCTGTTACTGATGTTCACGAAGGACTTTACGGTGACACGGATATGTGCTTCACGTCGGATATGCCGTTTGATAAGGTGGATGTTGTGTTCTTCTGTTTCGGTCACGGCAAGAGCCGTCAGTTTCTTCAGGAACACGACATACCGGCCAACGTCAAGATAATAGACCTCGCGCAGGACTTCCGTCTGGCTGAGCCGGGCAACGACTATGTTTATGGTCTGCCCGAAATCAACCGCGACAAGATAGCCAAGGCCAATCATGTGGCTAACCCGGGATGCTTTGCCACCTGCATACAGCTCGGTCTGTTGCCTGCCGCCGCCATGAAACTTATCAACGACGACGTGGCCGTTAATGCCATTACGGGCAGCACGGGCGCAGGACAGAAGCCCGGCGCGACAACGCATTTCAGTTGGCGCAACAACAACCTGAGCATATACAAGCCGTTCAGTCATCAGCACGTGCCCGAGATTAGGCAGAGCCTGACGCAGGTGCAAGGCTCGCTCGATGCCGACATCGACTTCATCCCTTATCGCGGCGACTTCGCCCGTGGCATCTTCGCCACTTGCGTAGTGAAGACCGACGCTCAGGCTGATGAGATAATAGAGGGCTACAAGTCGTTCTACAAGGACGCCCCCTTCACTCATTATGTCGACAAGGCCATCGACCTGAAGCAGGTAGTAAACACCAACAAATGCCTCGTTCACTGCGATAAATTCGGCAACAAGCTTCTCATCACTTCATGCATAGACAATCTCCTTAAAGGTGCCGTAGGTCAGGCCGTGCAGAACATGAACATCATGTTCGGCATTGACGAAACAGAAGGATTAAGATTAAAGCCGACGGCTTTTTAAGTGAAGAGTGAAGAACGAAGAGTGAAAAATTCAATAGCTTAATTCACATAATGGCATGGGAAATAAAATAATAAGCGAATATAATCGTAGCGATTCACCTTTACATCGGAAAAGTTATGAATTCTCGATACGTATTGTCAATATGGTGAAGTATATAAAATGTTCTGCAAAGGAATATGCACTTACCAATCAAGTGCTTCGCTCTGGTACTGCCATAGGAGCGTTGGTAAGGGAAGCTGAATTCGCTCAAAGTTCTTCAGACTTCATAAATAAACTGTCAATAGCATTGAAAGAATGTAATGAAACTTTTTATTGGTTGAATCTTCTTAGAGATACAGATTTTATCAATGACAAAGAAGCAGATAGCATGTTGCAAGACTGTAACGAACTGACTGCCATATTGGTGGCATCAGTAAAAACAGCAAAACAAAGAAATAATAAATGATATGGTGAAAAAACGAGGTGAATCAATCATAACAAAGCAATTGAATTCTTCACTCTTCGTTCTTCACTCTTAACTTAAATAAAATGAATTTATTCGACGTTTATCCATTATTCGACATTAACATAGTAAAAAGTCGTGGCTGTTCTGTTTGGGACGACAAGGGACAGGAGTATCTCGACCTTTACGGCGGTCATGCCGTTATAAGCATTGGCCACTGCCATCCGCATTATGTAGAGAAACTCACAGAGCAGCTCAACGCTCTCGGCTTTTACAGCAACTCTGTAATCAACGACCTTCAGCGTCAGCTTGCTGAAAGGCTAGGCAAGGCGTGCGGCTATGACGACTATCAGCTGTTCCTGATCAACAGCGGAGCCGAGGCTAACGAGAATGCGCTGAAGCTGGCTTCGTTTAAGACGGGACGCACGCGTGTGCTGTCTGCCTCAAAGGCGTTCCACGGACGCACCTCGCTTGCCGTTGAAGCGACAGACAATCCTAAGATTATCGCGCCCATCAATGCCAACAATCACGTAACTTATCTGCCTCTTAACGACCTTGAGGCATGGGAGCGCGAACTGGCTAAGGGCGACGTCTGCGCCTGCATCATTGAGTGCATACAGGGTGTGGGCGGCATAAAGCTCGCCACTGAGGAGTTTGCCAAGGGACTTCAGGCAGCCTGCAAGAAATACGGTGCTGTGCTGATATGCGACGAGATACAGTGCGGCTACGGCCGTTCGGGCAAGTTCTTCGCTCATCAGTGGCTCGGCATACGTCCCGACCTTATCACCGTGGCCAAAGGCATTGGCAACGGCTTCCCCATGGGTGCCGTACTTATCTCGCCCGACTTCAAGCCCGAATACGGACAGCTCGGAACAACCTTTGGCGGTAACCATCTGGCATGTGCAGCAGCTCTTGCCGTGCTTGACGTTATGGAGAGAGAGCATCTTGTAGACAATGCGCATGAGGCAGGCGAATATCTCATGGCTAAGCTGAAAGAGTTACAGGCTACGGAGAAGCGCATCACCGACGTGCGTGGTCGCGGCCTCATGATAGGCATCGACCTCGACATACCTCACAAGGCGCTGCGTCAGAATCTTGTTTACACCCAGCACTGCTTCACGGGCTGTGCCTCAACAAACATTCTCCGTCTTCTTCCGCCCCTGTGCTTCACCAAATCCATGGCTGACGATTTCATAGAGCGTCTCAAAAAGGCGTTCGCCGAGATTTAGGCTTAATGTGGATTTATGGTTAATCATTATAGTAATAAATGCTTCATCCTAGGGCAGCCGACATTCTCGGCCGCCTTTTTTTGTTGAAATAAAACAGTGCTGTATTTCATGCTGGAGTTAAAGGAGTTAGAGTAGTTATCGCCAACAAGTTGGCTAGGAGTTAAAGTCAAATGCCTTGTTGCTATAAAGTAGTTCAGCAATTGGATTTTTCACTTTTCACTTTTCGTTTTTCACTTTCTTTAGACGGGAGTTAAAGTCAAATGCCTTGTTGCAATAAAGTAGTTCAGCAATTGGATTTTTCACTTTTCGCTTTTCTTTTTTCACTTTCGTCAGAAAACTTATTAGTTTACGACTAAAAAATGGGCCACTTTTGCATCAAAAGTGGCCCATTTACGACCCGTAAACGATAGGTTAATGATTTGAAACCAATACGCATGATTTTGCTTATAGTTACTCTTTAATCTGTGTTCTTTTTGCGTTTATGTTAATCATAATCCACGATTTTCCTTTCAGTTTTTGGACCTTGTCAAAATTTATTCTACTTTTTGATGTCGCCAAATTTGATTTGATCTTAGCTGACTCACCATGTCAATATTCTTAAATCTTTACATTGTGCTGATTTGTTGGCTTTGTAATAATTTGAAAATCAGTTTGTTGTAAACATCTAGCGTGATGTCTAGCGTGTTAAAATTTGCATTCTCTTTCAAGATGTGTTATCTTTGCATAAGATAATCTGCATCTCGGCATACCATTCAAGCAAGCTTTATGCTTCTGCTCTCGATTTGCGTTATCTTTGCGTCAGATAAGCGCCCGGCTGTATAATATTATAATGTCAGCAAAAGTTGCTTTATGATTAAGCCGGACGGCGTAAACAAAATAAATTAGGATAACAAACAAAAACATAAATATCATGAAAGATACACAGACACAGATTGAATTCAGGATTCGCGCCTATGGCCGCACAGAACTAGCCCAGCTTTATTGTCCCACACTGACTCCCGGTGCCGCCTACCGCAAGCTTCGTCAGTGGATAGCCCTAAGTCCCGGTCTCACCGCCCGTCTCGAGACGTTAGGCAGCGGCAAGTCGCGCACATGGACACCCGCCGAGGTAAAAGAGATTGTTGAGGCACTGGGGGAGCCGTAAAAGTATATTCAAACTTTTA
>NZ_HF986830.1:0-650 GCF_000431195.1 Prevotella sp. CAG:255
TTCGTCATGCGGTGGCTGTACCTCTCGCCGGGCAGGAGCCTGTGGCCGTAGCCGACGTAAGGGTGGTGACGAGGCCCGTGCCAGCCCTCGAAATGCCTTACAACGGCCACAGCCCTCTCAAACAACGTAGTCGGCGGCAGTTCCGCCTTTGAAACAGGACACGCGAGCACCAGCGACATGATAACCATAAAACATTTCACCATAGTGCTGTTTATTTCAATGCAAGACATTTCACGGCGCGTCCTCCATAGCCGTAAATATTGGCCTTATTATCAATCCACCGCCTTCTTCATCATCCCCGTCGTCTGCGTTGAAGTCGAACGTCAGCTTTTCCACACTTCCCCAGTTGTTCTCGACGTACAGGTCTATTGACTGCGCGTCGCCGACGCTCAAAGAGGTGTAATACAGGCGGAACTCCTTTTTGCCCAGCAGGTAACGGTCGTTGGGCTTCATCACCGTGTCGTCCTCCATCTCCAGCCTGCCCTTGCCGTCCGTCTGGAAGTAGCGCAGGGTGTACATCGTTCCGTCGAAGCCGCCGTCCTCCACGATTGAGAGGCGCAGCTCGACGGTTTCGCCGTATGCTACCTCGTCCTGCACGGGCATGGCCTCCACCGTAAACGGGTATTCTTGCCTTATGTCCAGTCCGTCAT
>NZ_HF986831.1:0-830 GCF_000431195.1 Prevotella sp. CAG:255
TAGTATTGGGCGGTAGTCGTGTGCCGTGCTTCCGAAACACGGACACCACGCTGCAAGCCGTATTTCACCATCGCTGCGGCGTAGCTGTCGTGGTAGGCGACAAGCCTTTCACGGGTCAAGAGGTCATCGGCGCACAGGCGCACGGCGTTGGCTTTCTTGCGGTAGGTGCGTTTGCCCTCCGTCTGCTTCCGCTTGGCTTTCCTGCGCTCGCCCATCACTATCGGCACGACCGTGGCATGGATGTGCGGCGTGTGTTCGTCCATGTGCAGCACCGCCGAAACGGGATTCTCCTTGCCGAATGTGCGGTGCAGCCATTGCAGGTTGTCATCGCACCATTCGGATAGTCTGCCCTCGTCCTGTATTCTCGCCATGTCCTCGTGCGTACCCGAAAGTACGATGCGGATTGCCCTCATTTGGTCGGGCGTTATCTTCCGCCTGATGCCTGCCGTGCGGATGCGGTGGCTTATCGCTTCGGTACGGTCTGCCACGCCATCGGGAAACTCCACCAGCTCACGGTTGAGGTGGGTGCGCGTGGGGTCTGCGTTCTTGGGCGTGGTCTTGCGTTCAATATGGTCGGATGCGCCCGTGTCAGCCGACCCTTTCGCTTTGTTGATTTGGATGCTGATATATCCCATGTTCTTCTCTTATATTTGAGGTTATACAAACTTGTTTGTCGGTGTCCGCCTGCCTGCGGTCATAACTGCACGGGGCAAGCGGGGGTGTCCAGAGGGGTGCAACCCCGTTGGCTCATTGGGGCGTTTTTAGCATTAGCGTCAGCGGTGCGTAAAGAAAACGCCCTAATGAGCTATGGCTTTTTGCTTCCCAAAAGC
>NZ_HF986832.1:0-691 GCF_000431195.1 Prevotella sp. CAG:255
ATTACGGATGAAAATGGTTACTTTTGTTTCGGCTCGGCAAGTACCTGCAAGCCAAAGGCAAAACTTCCGCTTTGCAAGAGGTGGCATTTGACGCTGCAATATGCCACCTTTTATTTCCCAAAACACGGCAAATCGGAAGGTAAAAGACGGCCTTTGCAGAACTGTACATAACTATTTGATTGTCTGCTAATTACAACCGGTCGGGAGACAAAAGCCATATTGCACTTTATTTTACAAAAAGACATTGTCTTTAATACTGACAAATGACGAAACAAAAACGAAGATGAAAGACCAGTTAAGACTGCTCAGAACCTGCATATACAACGAAATTCCTGCCGTAGTATTCCAGGGTGACGACTCGTGCGCTCCCGAAATACTTGAAGCCGCGAAGGAGATTTACCGCCGTCACGGCTGTTCGGAAGAGTTCCTTTACGACTGGCAGCTGCTCGTAGACGAGGTGAAGGCTTACCAAGTGGAGAACGGCGCAAGGGTGAAACTTCCCCGGTTGTAGCCCTCGGAGGCCGAAACCGTAAGGGACGAGATGGCAAGAAGGGAGGCCGCGGGATGAAACTCATAATGTATTCGGCCGACCTCTCGAAGGAGCTTGCACTGACGTTCGCCGACGGCGGCATACGTGCCGGATTCCCCTCGCCTGCCCAAGACTACATGGGCGAGAGCATCGACCTCAACC
>NZ_HF986833.1:0-246 GCF_000431195.1 Prevotella sp. CAG:255
GATGAGCAGCTTGCCCGCCCAGTCGGAATTGAACTGTCTGCGGAAGTCCTCATTAGTGTTGAACGTCACGTTGTTTTGGAATACGGCTTTCAGGAAGTTCAGGAACGTGCTTTTGCCCGTGTTCCTCTCTTCGGACACGAGCAGGAGGATGGGCAGTTTCTGAACGGGATAGAGGTAGAGCAGCTGCAAGTAGTCCATGCCCAACTCGTACTGTTCGCCGAAGATGTGTTCCACCAACGAACGGAT
>NZ_HF986833.1:311-574 GCF_000431195.1 Prevotella sp. CAG:255
TCGGCTCGTAGAGGTTGAGGAACTTGCCGACAACGGGCTGGTAGCCCACATGGTCGGGAACGGTGCAGAAGCCGTCATACTTGGGAACGCTCGCCATATAGTCCTTGCCGTAGTCCTGCCGCAGGGTCTCGGAGTTCCATGCGATGCGTTTCCTCACATAGCCGCCGTCAATACGGGGCTGGTTTACAATCTTGTAGAGCGCGGTGCCTACTCGGATGAATGTTTCTTTCTTTTCCATGTCTTTAATACAGATTTAGTGCCGC
>NZ_HF986834.1:0-1763 GCF_000431195.1 Prevotella sp. CAG:255
GGCAAGACAGATGATGAAAAACATTCTTGTGAAATTAAATCAGATTTAATAAAACATTTCTTAATTATATTTAATACTACATTCATAATGTACGATAAAACGTTTAATCATCACGTTTTTACTACCTAAAATATGTATCTTTGCCAAAAATAGACACGAATGGAGATATATAGAAGCATATTGAAAGACCTTGCAGCATGGAAGGACAGCAGATACCGCAAGCCTTTGGTGCTTCAAGGAGCAAGGCAGGTAGGCAAGTCGTGGGTTCTTAACAAGTTTGGTAAAGACTGTTTTGACAACTGCGTATATGTCAATTTCGACACAATGCCGGAAATTAAGCAGGACTTTGCCCGTACCAAAGACCCAAAACGCTTAATTAACGTGCTGTCAATGGTGTCCGGGATGAAGATAGAACCTGGGCGAACTCTTGTAATACTCGACGAGATACAGGAATGTAACGACGCCCTGAACAGCCTCAAATATTTTTGTGAACAAGCACCGGAGTATGCCATTGTTTGTGCCGGTTCGTTACTTGGCGTGGCTTTGAACCGTCAAGGGGCATCGTTTCCTGTTGGCAAGGTTGATTTCATGCACATGTATCCTGTTTCGTTTTCCGAATACTTGGCAGCAACTAACCCCGACTTGGCGGAAATATTACAAGGCATAACAGACATTGAACCTCTACCCGAAGTAATCCATTCAAAGTTTGTTGACGCATACAAAACTTATCTCGTACTTGGCGGAATGCCTGAAGCCGTAAGCCGATACGCAGACACATACGATTGGCGGCAGGTGGACACAATCCTGCAAAACATCCTCCTGGCATATTCACTTGACTTCTCCAAACATATAGCGGCAAGGGATATTCCACGTGTTTTCGCCGTATGGAATAATATTGAAGGACATTTGGCGCGTGACAACAGGAAGTTCCGCTACACGGAAATACAGAAAGGGGCAAGGGCACGTGAATATGAAAACGCTATCGAATGGTTATGTCTTGCCGGTCTTACGCATCGTGTGTTTTGCGTCAACACTCCGCGCATTCCTTTGGCAGCATACAAAAACAGTTCATACTTCAAGATGTATCTTTCCGACGTAGGATTGTTGCGCTCTAAATTCCGTCTTGAACCTACGTCAGTCTTGCTTGGCGACAGGCTGTTTACAGAATTCAAAGGCGTGTTGTCAGAAAATTATGTCTTGACTTCTCTTGTACGGCAGTTCGGTGAGGAGCAATTCTACTGGTCGTCTGGTAATACGGCGGAGATAGAGTTTATGTTGCAATATAATGGTAGGATTATTCCCATTGAGGTTAAATCAGGAAACAGCGTAACTGCCAAAAGCCTTTCAGAATACAGAAAGAAATATGAACCAGATATAGCAATACGTTTTTCAACAAGGAACCTACGCAAGGATGACAACCTGATAAACATTCCACTATATCTTACCGATAGACTGAAAGATTTTTTATAAACACTTTATATGCAGCTTTTCTCTTTGTTGAATAACATTGTTCATGGTAAACAGAATGCAGGATTTTATCTTTCAATATGGTACATATATAAGTATCACCCTGAAATCCTTGTAAAAAAGCTGCATTTCTTTTTCTTTCGTTTGTTGTAGGCACACGCCGCATGAGTGGATGATTATATTGTTGTTTACATTTGCCTTCGGTTTTCTATGAAGTCCATGATGATAAAACAGGAATATATTAACTTGTGATTTGCGTTGTTCATCAATTATGTGTATATTTGCAAAGAGGACAA
>NZ_HF986835.1:0-27278 GCF_000431195.1 Prevotella sp. CAG:255
AATATTTTCTTTCCCCACTATTTATCGGGTGAGCCATTAAACCTGCCTTGACTGTCTTAATTATAATAACACAGAAAAGACTATAGGACTATTTTTCCCAATTAATATTAGGAATAAACACATTATTGAATATTTATATTTCATTAAGCCTTGTTAATAGGATACTTAAGAGTGTGAAACTAGCCTCAAAATAGTACCTTTTATTAATGTCTATGACTCGATATGTGTATCACTTCAATAAGAAACGATACACATATTATAAAGATAAAATAGAGTCATATATACAACGAGATTGTTATACTCAACATTATTATCAGACAATATATAGCCATATTGGGTAAATAATTATCCATACATGGTTTAATTTATTACATAACCTAAAAATAATAAGTGGTATGAGAAAACTTACATTTTTAATTTTCACATTTATTATCTTAACGGGAATAAATGTAGGTAAGGCGCAAACGGCATTACCTTATAGCATTAATTTTGCAGACAGCCAGGAAGGATGGACTGCAGTAGATGAAAGTTCCATTCCTGGGAACACATGGACTTATATGCCAAAATGGGCCTATATCCAAGGAAAATATTATGGCAGCATTGTCCTTAAGATGGATTATTCATCAGCCAGTAACGATTATTATATCTCACCAGATTTTTCTCTAGAGGCAGGAAAAACATATGCTGCTGAATTCAATATATGTAGTCAATCTGACGGAAACGCAAACACTGTATCGTTTGAATATGGGACGTCAAACAGTGATATGACTGCATTTTCAAAACTTTCGGATGTAACATTAAATGACAATTCGGAGTATCCTGCAGCACAAAAAGTTGAAATAAAAGTCAATGAAAACGGTAAATATTATTTTGCTTTTCATTGTACCAGCCAACAATTTAACGGGACTGTTCTTTTATTTGAATTTAAATTATATGAAGAAGGAGGAAGCGTTATTGATCCCCCCGATGAACCTATCGTCAGCATCCCATATCATGTAGATTTGACAACCGACTATGCTGATTGGACTGCAGTTGACAATAATAGAGATTCACATACATGGACGCCTGTTAATAATTTCGGTCCGATGTTGGAAATGCCCCTGACAGGCCAGAATGATGATGATTACTTTTCTCCTAAAATAAGCTTAAAAGGCGGTGTCACTTATAAGATTACAACCAATGTAGCTGTACAAGGCTATCCCAAAGGATATGATGTTGTAACACTTACCCAAGGAACAGATAAGACCAATATGACTCCATTAAAACAGTTGAATTTAATTAATAGTGGAGAAAATATTGAAGAAAACTATTTCACTCCGGGTGCTGACGGAGATTATTATTTTTCATTCTACAACACATCAAACAGTGGTGGAAACACTCTTCAACTTTATTCATTTGCAATTGAAGAATACGCAGGAACCATCACGCCTGAAACAGAAATCTATACTACAGATTTTACAGGAACAGATCCTCTTAAAGAATGGACTATTATAGACTCAAATAATGACAACGTAAAATGGGCCATTATAGATGGATACACGGGTCCATCATATGACGGGAATTTATCAATGTCAGCTGCTGATGACTGGTTAATTTCTCCTGCGTTAGATATGGTGGCAGGCAAAGACTATTTAATAAGATATACAATCTCTCAAGCCGGCGCTTTTGAAGCCGACGAACTTACTATAAAATATGGAACTGCACCAACCGCTAAAGGTCTGGATAAAGAACTTGCAAAAGAAACTATAAATCTAAATAGCGGTTCTGTAGAAAAGATAATTCGTTTTACTTGTACAGAGTCGGCTTCTACATACATCGGTTTTAATTTAACGACGCCAGTGCCTAATGGTATCGTGACAATAAATAAGATCTCAGTTGTTCAAACATCGAAAGCGCAACCAATGAGTGTGGAAAATCTTGATGTATCTTCAAACTTCACTCAAAAAAACGTAACTTTTAAATGGAAGAATCCGTCATATGATGTAACTAATGCTCCAATTCTTTCACCCGTAGATATTAACATATATGAGAATGGCGTAAGAGTTGGTTCTGTCGAAAATTGTGAAGCAGGGGCAACTGGAACATATACATATACCCCAAAGAATTTCGGCGGTATTGTCACATATAAGGTAACTGCTTCTCTCAACGGAATAGAGTCATTACCAGTCGAATTTGAAATCAATCTTGATGATGTACAAGGTGAGGCTGCTGTTGTACGTGAATTTATGACAGCTAATGATTATACAGAATGGATTGTAGAGAATAAAGACGGTGGGAACACCTGGCAACAGATAACATACGAAGATGGCGGAATGTCTGTAAAACGAGGAAACAAAGACATTCATGACGATTGGGCAATAACACCTGGAGTCACATTGGAACCAAATAAAAGATATATAATAAAGTTTTATGTATCAACAAGTATGAATTATGCAGGAAGTTTAGATGTGTGGTTGGGTAATAGCCAAACATCTGCCGGTATGACTTCAAAATTAATTTCACTTGAAGACATTTGTTACAATGGCTATGTAGACACAACAACTCCACAATTCAGTGTTGAAACTGAAGGTGTATATTATATTGGCTTCCATGACAGCAAGACCGCAAATAGTATGATTATAAAGGGCGTTGGTATTTATTATATTGACACAGACGAAAAAGAGGTCCCCGTAATGGAAATACCATACACTGAAACCTTTGATCAAAGTGCAACAACTCCCAATGGATGGAAGATAAGCCGCAGCAGCACGCAGTATGGTTTTTACGTATCTAATATTAGTTTAGTTTCAGAAACGTTTGGAACTAGAGCATATTCTGGAGCTAATGCATTATATGCAGCAGGTGGAGCACCTGAAGCAAGAGAAGAAATTATTTATACTCCAAAATTTACATTAGAATCAGGAAAAACCTATAATATAAGTTTCATGTTAAACATGACACAAAACAATTCGAAGAATACACTTTCTTTATATAAAGCAACAGAGCAAGATGAATCTAACATCATTGGTGAATCACTTCTGCAAACTGACGAAACTACAAACAAAAGTTGGATAAAGCAAAACATTGAGATATCTGTAGAAAACACCTCAGACTATTGCTTTGCAATAAAAATAAATACAAATGAAGCAAACGGAGGTGAAATTATTATTGATAATTTCAATGTTGATGAACAGATACAGATTGCCCCTGTAAAGCCTGCTGCAATATTAAATGCAAAAGCATCTGCAATAAATTCAAACAAGAGTGTACTTTTTGAATGGACACATCCTTTAGTTGATGAAGAAGGCGAGAAAATACAAAATGGTTCTATCATAAATACAAAAATATATGATGGTGATGAATTTATCGCTGAACATTCTGTGAAAGTTACTGATAATACGAAACCACTTGATGTAACCTACGTTTATACATATAGTGACAATAGCAAATTTTCAGGACAGAAAATATACAAATTAATACCTTGTATTGATAAAGAAATAGGTCAACCAACATCATGTGTTTTAAAAATTAGCAGTTTCACTGATGGTTATCTCAAAGAACATACATATGTTGCAGACTTCACAGAAGATAATAATAGATGGAAAACAATTGACGGTGACGAAGATGGCAACACCTGGAGCCACGACGAATCAGCAATAACTACTAATGGTAAAGACGAATGGCTTATATCACCAGAGGTAAAACTTGATCCTACGAAATCATATTATGTATTATGCGAATTCGAAACCGATCTAAATCAAAGCGTAAACATTAAATTTACTCGTGGTAATGGCCAAACTATTAATGATCAAATAGAAATTATAGACGAGTTCAACGATATAATAATGAACGATTATACACAAATGGAAGTCGGTACGACATTCCATCCTGAATCAGAAAGTAATTTCTTTGGCATCCACATTGAAAACATGAACGGAACAAATGTCAGAATTAAAAATCTGAAAATAATGCGTCTATTTACTTCAGACGAGCCTGAGCCTCTTCCATATTCTGAAGATTTTGAAAATCGTACAGATATTAATGAGACGACGCTATTTACGAATAAATGGGGATGCAGAACTTCATCTTCTGAACTATTCCATATAACAACTATGCCCGATAACACAATTACAGCACACTCAGGAGAATATGCTGCCGTTGCAAACGAATATACAATTGGCGGAAGAAATGAACTTCTTTATACTCCATATTTTACGCTTGAACATGGCAAGACATATGAAATTTCGTTCTATCTATATATGCCAGGAAACGGTGAGAATAAGACAACAGCAAATGTCATATTGGCATATACACAAGAGGAAAGCGGCATAGAACTTCCTGTGCTTCAAAATATCAGCGAACCGGTTAAGGAGTGGACAAAATTTACAATTAAATATGTTCCTGAATATGATATGGACTATTGTTTCTATTTTGAGTTTAATGCCGAATCTGCAAATTCAGGAATTATTGCGTTCGATGATTTCAAAATTGAGGAAGTCGAAGGAACAGACATTAAAGAGAACATAGAAAAATGCAAGATGCATTATATATCTTCAACATCAACACTATACGTTCCCGATAATATTAAATCTGTATCAGTGTTTAACGTACAAGGACAAAATGTTCTCAATACACAGTGTTTAAATAATACAATTTCGTTGGCTGAGCTATGTAGAGGCATTTACATCGTCAAGGCCATGACAAATGATGGAAATACACTTTCAATGAAATTAGTAAAGAAATAAATTAAACCTACAGCACAGTCTCATTTTGTGAGACTGTGCCAAACTTAATACAATAATTATGAAGAAGAACATACTAAAAAAAATTATATTGCTAACAGCAATGTTCTGTGGCTGTGTTAATGCAACGATGTCACAAGAGTACGGCCAGCCTATATCAATGGAAGGTGTAGATATGTATGGATTTATTACATTTTCACCTATAAATGAAATTGACGATATGATCCCTGGCCTATATAAATTCGGTATAGAGAATAATTATCGTCCAGATGATAATAGCGTATTATTCAATCGCTATATATCAGGAGGTGGAGTATATCACAATGGAAAAATTTATTGCAATATTTATAGTGATGAGACAAATCTTCCAAAACAAAAACCTGTATGGACAATACTTGATGGAAATACTTATGATGTGTTATATGAAAAAGAACTAGAGGACAACTGCCAATGCACAACGACATCATTGGCCTATGATGTAACAAATGATAAAATATATGGCATTGTAGTAGACTTTACAACTTCTCATTTAGTTGAAATAGACCCAGAAACTGGAGACATGCAAAGAATAGGTAAAGACTTTGACAGCAAACTACGTTTTAAAACTCTAGTTTCAACCAATAACGGAATGCTGTATAGTGTGGTTATTGACACTGAGGATTATAACCAATATTTATACAAGATAAGAAAATCTGATGGTATGGCTGTAAGAGTTAAAGCGATTACGGGCAAGAATCTTATTGGTCCTGAAGACTATTTAGTAAACAACGGAACAGAACAGGCAATGTTCATAAATAGGGCTACCGGTAAGGTGTATTGGATATTCGAAAGTAGTAGCATGATACTTGATGGAGAATACACCCCTATCGTCGAGCTGAATCTTACAAACGCAGAAGGAACTATTGTTGCATATCTTACAAGAACATATCAGGTCAGCGGTGCATGGTTAAAAGAACCTAATGATGGTGCACCGGGAATTGTTTCAGACTTTAACTTTATAACTCCTAACGAAGGTTCTGTAACTGGTTTCTTCCAATTTCAGATTCCATCTAACAGCTACCTAGGAACCCCTCTTACAGATGATAAATTGAGAGTTAGAATAACAGAAGGAAGCCAAACTCTTATTGACAGTACGGCGGCTCCAGGTTCTTTGTTCAAAAGTAAGGAAATTATTTTGCCCAATGACAACCATACGGTATCAATAACTATATCTAATGAATATGGAGAAGGTCCAACTATCAAACGTACATTCTATGTAGGCTATGATTTGCCTAAGGCGCCACAGAATATAAGACTTACATATGAAGGTCTTACAACTACACTGACATGGGAGGCTCCAACAGAAGGTATTAACGGAAATGCCATCGACAAAGATAATATCACATATAAAGTTATAAGATATCCAAATGAAATAACTGTAGCTGAAAATCTTAAGGAGTGTAAGTTTACAGAGACTCACCCTGAAGACATGACACGTTACGTATATACAGTGACATCAATGTATAATGGCAAAGAAGGAGATTGGGGATTCTCGAACAACCTGATCATTGGCACTCCACTGACTCCTCCATATGGAGGAATGTTTACAGATCCTGCAGACATGCTCAATTACTATACCCTACTTGATTCAAATGGTGACGGTTATTGTTGGGGGTATGACTCAAATACAAGAAGTGCAGTATATATTTTTAATCAAAACAAAGATGCAGACGATTGGATGATAGCTCCTCCTATCAATTATAAGAAAGGTGTAAGCTACATGTTAAAGTTTAAGGCTTATTCATCATTACCACAATATCCAGAATCAATGGAAGTTACCTTTGGTAAAGGGCGTACACCAGAAGAACAGAGTCTACAATTAATTAATATACCGGAAGTTCCAGGAGCAACAGAAGAAAATCCTGTAACAGAATATTCGATTCCGATAACCGTAGAAGAAGATGGTATATATTATTATGGTTTCCATGTAACATCACCTAAATTCCATGAATTTTTGTATTTGTTTGATATAAGACTAGATATTGCAACTGGTGTCAAGACTGTTAAAAGTAATGATTGCATAACAATCAGCACAAGCAAAAACAACATAGTCATACAAAATCCTCATATGGCCAAGATTTCTATATATACAAGTGACGGCATGCTTATTGATACTTTCACAGAAACTGCTTACAACCGTTTTCTTAAATCTGGCATATATATAGTGAGAGATGGTAGTTCTACTCATAAGATTATAATTCAATAAAATAGGAAAAACATATGAGAATAAAAACAATATTGTTATTTGCAGTACTAACTGCAACATCACTCTCAATATGGGGACAATGCAAATTGTCTCCATATACCCAACAATTTGTAGAGACTGTTAGGAAAGAAAATATATCTGATGTTCAACGTCTAAAAAGTGCTTATTATTTTAAGCAAGATGATAATAAAGGAAAAATTATAATATCAGCCTTTATTCATCTTTATGACGGATATGATTCAGATATCCTTAGAAAATTTGGAGTTAATATCAGAACTATATTAGGAAATATTCTTACGGCCGACATTCCATTGGAAAAACTCGACAATATTGTAGCTTTAGACGGAGTGAAATATATTGAAATGGGTTCCCCTATAAGAAAAAATCTCGACAAAGCTCGCGAAGAAGCCCGAGTTACCGACATTCAAAAAGGGATGTCACTTCCAGAGGAATATAGAGGTAAAGACGTCGTGATAGGTGTGGTTGATAATGGCTTTGAATTTGGGCATCCTAATTTTTATTCACGGGATAAATCAGTGTTGCGAATAAAGAGAGTATGGGATCAAAATATCCAAGGAACCCCTCCGGAAGGTTTCGGTTATGGTTGTGAATACACAACAACAGAAGATATTCTAACAAAGGTAACTGACACTAGTAATTCGACACATGGAACACATGTATTGGGCATTGCAGCAGGAGCAGATAATACAGATGACAAAAATGTATATGGTGTAGCCACAGATGCCGAAATAGTATTGGTGTCTCTTAATGGCAACGAACTTATAAACAGTGATAACACTGCGGTTCTTGATGGCGTGAAATATATTTTTGATTATGCAAAATCTGTAAATAAGCCTTGTGTTGTAAATCTAAGCCTTGGCAGCCACCTAGGACCGCGTGATGGTTCATCTACCTTTGATTTACTTACGTCTGAGATGCTCGGCCCTGGACGTATCCTTGTTGGAGCAGCCGGAAATGATGGAGGCTCAAAATGTCACGTTAAAAAAACATTTAACGAAGAAAAGACTGATACTCTTGCAACATTTCTCGATTTTAAATACACATATCCACAATCAGGAACAGTAGAAATATGGTGCGACAAAGATATGGCGATTAAGTTTATCCCATTTGTATACAGAGCCAACAATAATACCATAAAGAAAGTTTATGAGCCTGCAATATTTAATATAAAACAATGCGATAACCGTTCATACAACTTCACAATTGACAATGATTCTATTTCCGGAAATTTATCCGTTACCGGTGAAATAAATCCTATAAATGGTAAAACACATCTCATGTTGAATTTCAATTATTTGAATACGCCAAATTATTATCATGGCTTATATATTATATCATCAAATAAAGGTGATATAAATATGTGGACGGAAAATGTATATTCACAATTCAGCAACTATGGCCTTAAAGGATTTGTAGACGGTAATGATGACATGACTGTTGGAGAAATTGGCGGTACAGGAAAAAGAATTTTGTCTGCTGGAGCATATGTGACATGTGATTATTGGTTGCAATTCGGAGTTCCACACTACATTGACGAGAAAGTTAATAGATTAGCATCGTTCTCTAGCCATGGACCTACTGCAGACGGAAGAATTAAACCTGATATTACAGCTCCTGGTACATTCATAAAATCATCCCTGTCAAACTATTATACAGGCGACAAAACAACATATTGTACAATAAACTGGAATGGTAATAAATATGAATATGGTTATATGCAAGGAACATCAATGGCTTCACCTTTCATTACAGGAGTAGTGGCAACATGGTTGCAGGCTTATCCTTATCTTACACCAGAAGATGCATTAAAAATAATGCAAAAAACTTCACGTCACGATTCATATACAGGTGAAGAGATTCCTACGAACAATTGGGGATATGGCAAGATTGACGCATATGAAGGTATTAAAGAATGTATACAACAAGCAAGCGAGATCAAACCTACTGTCATAAACAATCCTCATATGATTATTTTTAATGGTAAACAACTAAAAGTTGTTCCAGGTTTTTATGATACAAACATATGTATGCAATTATATAATCTTCAAGGAATATGCGTAGCAAAACATACAATTAGCGACATTAATGCCGGAGAAGAAATCGTATTCGATACAGATTGTATTCATAATGGTGTATATATATTTAAAATCTCTGGTGAAAAGACAAAATCAATAATTAAAAAAATAATAATTCAATAAATTATGATTAAAAATATTATTTTTGCAACAATAATTGCTATTACAGCACCTGTTTGCGCACAAGAAACAACGACAATCCCTACAATAGGGGAAATGGAAGGCGATTTTTTAGTATTAAATTCGCAAGAATATAACGGAGAAAAAAGTTTGGCAACAATAAAACCTTTTAATATTGTACCAACAGACAATAGTTCTATCTCGGTAAGCGGGTTTTATATGAATGGATGTATTGATTTTAATGCTGAATATAACGAAAACACAGGTTCTATTAGTATTCCATCAGGTATTCCTGTATTTGATATGGAAACATATATGGTATATTTATATCCTTGGGATTCTGAAGCCGGAGAAGAAATCTTAAGGCCTATTGAATATAAATATATTGGCAATAATACTTGGGAATGTAATACAGACCTCATGCTAGTTGCTGTACAAGGCGAAGAAAAACAGACGGTTACATTCTCTAATGGGTCACGTATAGTACGTTGTAATGGCCAATCAAACAACACTTCATATGTTGGTTCCACAGGCAATCAAGATGAATATATTGAGTCTAGGCCCTCTTATGTAGCAATAAATGGAAATACCATTGATATTTATAACATATTGCAAGCAGATCAATATGGTTATGGTGTACATTTGAGTGGAACAATCAACAAAGATGTTAACGAAGTAATGTTTAGATATACACTAACAGGACATGCCAATGATGGTACGTATAGAATGCTCACAGGATGTGAGTATGACGTTGAGACAAACATGCCCACAGGAATGTCTTATCCTGAGACAAGCAATGTGGGTATGATACATGCAACCATTGATATGGAAAAAGGTGAAATCGCCTTTAATCCGATGGCAATATGGGCTGCAGAATATGACACCAGTACAGGTAATATTTCAGTTAATGAAAATCTACTCTATGAATTTGTTAAAACTGTAAATGTAAATTATGACATTAATAATTCTGATGTTTCGGCAATAGAAATGCCTAATATTGCAGATGCAAATAAAGAGGTAAAACAAATAAACTATTATGCGATAGATGGAAGCAAACTTAAAACACCTCAATACGGCAGCCTTGTTATAAAAATGACAATATATAATGACGAGTCAAGAAAAACTGAGAAAGTTATTTTTAAAGGATACGAATAACATCAACAATTATATTTTATAGCAAAGAAGCGGAATTCCTTATACAGAAGTCCCGCTTCTTTGCTATATTATTGACAAAAACTATCCATAATAAATCTCAAATAAATAATATATACTTATTTTTATCTTATATATTACTGTACGTACCCAAATAACACATATATCAAATCAAATATATAAATTTACACTTTGATACATCAAATACGTATTATGATATCACATTAACAGTCATGGAAAATACAATTTTCACGTTTCTAGCGACAATCAAGTTAATTGTGTCAAATTATCAATCTTGTTAAGGTGTAAAAAACGATTATGGCAAAAGATGTTTTATTACAAAAGTTTAATTTTCTATTATTTTTTCATCACATGCTTGTTGATAAACAATTAATTATTTATCTTTGTATAGGATTTAAAATTATCCTATTCAAGTTTAGAACCTAAAATCTGCATGAAAAATAGTGACTTAAGCCACTACATACTTGCAGAAGAACCTTAAAAAAGAAAGACAACAATTATATGGTATACATATCTCTACCGGAGAATAGCACAAGGCAGTTATCTTTTTATCTTGCCATGGAAGAATACGCAGCCAGAAACATCAATGAATATGATTGTTTCTTTCAATGGCAAGTTGAACCATCTGTGATATTTGGGCGCAATCAATTGATTGAGAATGAAGTAAACATTGAATATTGTCGCAAGAATGGCATAAAGATGTATAGACGCAAAAGTGGCGGGGGGTGTGTATATGCAGACATGAGCAACATCATGTTTTCATACATAACAAGTGAAGAAAGTGTAGGCTTCACTTTCAACCGATACATTAACACCGTTATACATTTACTTAGAAAATTAGGCGTCGAAGCCACAACAAGCGGGCGTAATGACATTCTGATTGATGGTAAGAAGGTATCCGGGAACGCATTCTATCATATACCAGGACGAAATATAGTACATGGTACCATGCTCTATGATACAGACATGCAAAACATGGTAGGAAGTATTACTCCATCAGACGAAAAACTGATGAGCAAAGGAATAAAGAGCATAAGACAGAGGATAAATCTTCTAAAAGACTATATCAGCCTTGATATTGATGAATTTAAAGAATATGTGAAGAAGAACTTATGTGATAAGGAAATCGTACTAACGGAAGAAGATGTCGAAAAAATCAAAGAAATTGAAAAAGAATATCTTTCAACCGAGTTCATCTACGGCAACAACCCCAAATATACTGTTATTAAACGTAAAAGAATTGAACATGCAGGAGATTTTGAGTTGAGGATGGATATAAAAAATGGCATAATAAAAGATATTGAAATATTGGGTGATTTCCTAATCACAGGTGACATAAACGAAAGCATTAAAAACCGGCTTAAGAATGTGAAATTGGATAAGGAGTGTATTGAAAAAGCGTTGCCGGAACAGCTTGATGATGTCATAATGAACTTAAATAAAGACGAATTTATTAATATCATAATAAACTAAAAACATTTAAAAACCTTAGAAAATATGGAAAACAAAAAGACCTGTCTGCATGACAAGCATGTTGAGGCCGGAGCGCTAATGCAACCCTTCGGCGGTTTTGATATGCCAATTCAGTACACATCAATCATCGATGAACACAATGCGGTAAGACAGCATTGTGGAGTGTTTGATGTGTCACATATGGGCGAAATAACCGTTACAGGTAATGATGCAGAGAAATATGTAAGTCATATATTTACAAATGACATTAAAGATGCCACAGTAGGCAAAGTTTACTATGGCATGATGCTGTATGAAGATGGTGGTGTTGTAGATGACCTTTTAGTATATAAAATGGGAGAAAACAACTTCTTCCTTGTAATAAATGCAGCCAATATAGATAAAGATGCTAAATGGATTAACGATAATGCAAAAGGTTATGACGTTGAGATAACAAACCGTTCAGACTATTACGGCCAGCTGGCAGTGCAAGGTCCTGAGGCAGAAGATGTCATGAGAGAGGTTTTAGGTCAAGAATGTAGTGATCTTACATTCTATACAGCTAAAACTGTAATGATAGATGGTGTAGAAACTATCATAAGCCGTACTGGATATACTGGCGAAGACGGATTTGAGATCTATAGTAGCCATGAATATATTAGAAAAGCATGGGATGAATTAATGAAGAGCGGACGCTGTAAACCATGTGGTCTTGGCTGTCGTGACACATTACGTTTTGAAGCAGGACTTCCTCTATATGGTAACGAACTAAGTGACAAGATAACACCTGTTATGGCTGGTCTGAGCATGTTCTGTAAACTCGACAAACCAGAATTTATTGGAAAAGAAGCTATTGCGAAACAAAAGGCAGAAGGAATTAAGCTAAAGGTAGCAGGTATAGAACTGCATGACAAAGCGGTACCACGTCATGGATATACAGTAACATGCAATGGCAAAGAAATAGGAAAGGTTACAACAGGCTACCAATCAATATCCACTCAGAAAAGTGTATGCATGGCCTTAATTGATGCAGAATGTGCAAAACTTGGCAATCAAGTTGAAGTGCAAATTCGCAAGAAATCTTATCCAGGAACTATTGTGAAAAAAGCATTCTATCAAAAACATTATAAGAAATAAAAATATAGCTCATTATACAGCAATATTTTATAAGATTAAAACATAAATAACAACTAAAAATAAAGATAATATTATGGCAAAAGTTATTGAAGGACTCTATTACTCTGAGTCACACGAATTTGTAAGAGTTGAAGGTGAATATGGTTATATCGGTATCACCGACTACGCTCAAAATGCACTTGGAAACGTAGTTTATGTTGATATGCCTGAAGTTGACGACGAAATCGAAGCAGGCGAAGACTTCGGTGCTGTTGAAAGCGTAAAAGCTGCAAGCGACCTTATATCTCCTGTAAGCGGAACTGTCGTTGAGATTAACGAAAACCTTGAAGATACACCAGAACTTGTTAACAAGGATGCATATGAAAACTGGATCATAAAGGTTGAACTGACAAATAAAGAAGAACTCAACGAACTTATGGACGCAGAAGCTTATAAGAATTTCTGTGAGAAATAAAAATTACGTCAATATTTTGGGGTTAATTGAAGCGTGCATGTCTTGTTTCGTACAAAAGGGTGAATAAAAATCTAAAATATCTGATTTTGATAGCCATAAATATATGTACAATCTAAAGATTAAAACTTCAATTAACTCCAAATACTTCTTTATATTTATCGTAAACAAATACAAACTCTTACACCTTAAATCCTAATGGCTTACAAATATTTTCCTCATACAGAAGAAGACATTGAACAAATGCTCAATGTCATCGGAGCTAAATCGCTGAAAGAACTTTATGCCGAAGTACCTGAAGAAATTATCTTTAAGGACCAGTATGAATTACCTGAAGCCAAAAGCGAAGTAGAAATACGTCAATTATTCAGCAAAATTGGCGAGAAGAACAAGAAATACACATGTTTTGCCGGAGCTGGAGTATACGACCACTATACCCCAGCAATAATACCACAATTAATACAACGTTCTGAATTCCTGACAAGTTACACGCCATACCAGGCTGAAATTTCACAAGGAACGTTACATTATATCTTTGAATATCAAAGTATGATGACAGAACTGACAGGTATGGATGTTTCAAATGCATCAATGTATGATGGTACGACTGCTACTGCAGAAGCTGTAATGATGGCATTCGGAGCTGCAAGAAAAGCTGATACAGTGCTTGTATCTGAAACAATAGATCCAAAGACTCTTGCAGTTATTAATACATATGCTCATTTCCACAATATCAAAATAGAAATGGTAAAGCAGGAAGAGGGAGTTACAGATATGAAATCAATGTCTTCTCTGCTTGAAAAAGGAAATGTCGCAGGAGTGGTTGTACAACAGCCCAATCGTTACGGAATAATTGAAGATTATGATGGCTTGGCAGATAAATGCCATGAACATAAAGCCTTAATGATTATGAATAGCGTAGCAGCTGACTTAGCACTACTAAAGACCCCAGGAGAACTTGGAGCTGATATCGCTGTAGGTGAGGCCCAGTCTTTAGGTGTTCCAATGTCATTCGGAGGTCCATATATCGGGTATTTATGCTGTACAGAAAAGCTTATGCGCAAAATGCCAGGACGTATTGTCGGAGAAACACGTGACAGCAGAGGACAACGCACTTTTGTACTTACATTACAAGCAAGAGAACAGCATATACGCCGCCAAAAGGCAACATCAAACATTTGTTCAAATCAAAGTTTGATGGCATTATTTGTTACAATATATATGTCAGTGATGGGCAAAGAAGGCCTTAAAGAAGCTGCAACTCTATCATATTCCGGAGCACACTATCTTTGTGATCAACTTAAAAATACGGGACACTTTAAACTCGCATACGACAAGCCTTTCTTTAATGAATTCTGCGTCAAATATGACGGGAACGTAGACGAGCTGCAGAAAAAACTAATGGACAATGGTATTCTGGGCGGTATAAAAGTAGCAGATGACACAATAATGTTTGCAGTAACAGAGAACCGCACTAAAGAAGAAATAGACAAATTAGTTGATCTATGCAAATAAACATGTAACCGTTATTTTAACAATCTGAAAAAGCACAATCATGAATAACAAATTATATGGCAAATTAATATTCGAGTTATCTCACCCCGGAAGAAAGGGCTACTCGATGCCAGAAAATAAATTCGGCAATTATACTCTGCCCGCAGAAATGAAAAGAAGCAAAGATGCCATGCTTCCTGAATGTGATGAACTTACAGTCGTACGTCATTATACAAATCTTAGCGGAAACAACTTTGGTGTTAACAACGGCTTCTATCCCTTAGGAAGCTGTACTATGAAATATAACCCTTCAATAAATGAAGAAATGGCTGCTGCAGATGCATTTACAGCTTTGCATCCACTACAACCAGAAAATACATGCCAAGGTGCATTGGAGGTTTATTATAACCTCCAAAAATCACTTGCTGCAATAACTGGCCTTGAAGAGTTTACATTGAATCCTTTTGCAGGTGCACACGGAGAGTTGACCGGTCTTATGATTATTCGTGCATGGCATGAGAGCCGAGGCGACCACAAACGTGTAAAAGTAATTATACCTGACTCTGCTCACGGAACAAATCCTGCTTCTGCTGCAGTATGTGGACTTGAGATTGTTGAGGTAAAAAGTACAGCAGAAGGAATTGTTGACGTAAACGATCTTCGCGGACTGCTTGACGATACAGTCGCTGCAATGATGATGACAAATCCTAATACATTAGGATTGTTTGAAAAAGAAATTCCGGAAATAGCTAAGCTAGTTCATGAATGCGGTGGACTAATGTATTATGATGGTGCAAACCTTAATCCAATGCTCGGTGTATGCCGTCCTGGTGACATGGGTTTCGATGTAATGCACATAAATCTTCATAAAACATTCTCAACGCCTCATGGAGGTGGCGGTCCCGGCTGTGGTCCTGTAGGCGTAAGAAAAGGGCTGGAACATCTACTCCCCTGCCCTAAAGTAGTCAAAGAAGGTGACACCTACAAAGTTCAGACTCAAGGTGAAGGTGATATTCATGTAGGAGCATACCTAGGAAACTTTGGTGTTGCGGTAAAGGCTTATTCATATATTCTGTCATTAGGAAAAGAGAATATAAAGATGGCAGGTCCATTAGCAACACTTAATGCTAACTATATTAAAGAACGTCTAAAAGATGTATACGACCTACCGATTGCCTCTATTTGCAAACATGAATTTGTGTTCAACGGACTCAAAGACAAATCGACAGGTGTGACCACTATGGATGTTGCCAAGCGTTTGTTGGACTATGGGTTCCATGCTCCGACAATTTACTTCCCTCTGCTATTCCATGAAGCAATGATGATTGAACCGACAGAAACGGAAAGTAAGGAAACTATAGATGAATTTATCAACATTATGCGTATAATAGCCCAAGAGGCAAAAGATAATCCTGAACTTGTTAAAACTGCACCTCACAACACCCCAATAGGACGTGTAGATGATGTGTTGGCAGCCAAACAACCTGTGTTGAGATATAAAGGATAATCTCTATACAGATTATTTTGGCAGTAAGTCTTGTCGATTTCTGAAATGCACGAAGCCGGCAAGACTTACTTTTATCCCATAA
The DNA here is from genome assembly GCF_000431195.1 of Prevotella sp. CAG:255. Taxonomy (NCBI): domain Bacteria; kingdom Pseudomonadati; phylum Bacteroidota; class Bacteroidia; order Bacteroidales; family Prevotellaceae; genus Prevotella; species Prevotella sp. CAG:255. Next base: position 16,479 of record NZ_HF986835.1, read on the forward strand.
AAATGTTTTAAAGAAGAATATCTTTATACAATATAATTAAAGAAAATACTAATAAATGAAAACAGACCTTATTATAATTGGTAGTGGCCCCGGTGGATATAACACTGCATGCCATGCTGCAAAAAATGGCCTCAATACAATAATTTTTGAAGACAGACAAGCAGGTGGAACATGTCTTAACAGAGGATGTATACCAACAAAAACACTATGCCATGAAGCAGACATGATAGAAGCAGTTGCAACAATGACAGGTTCACGACCTGAAGTTGATTTCAACAAAGCCATGACTCGCAAAGAACAAGTAACCGCCCAACTCCGTGAAGGAGTTGAGGGGCTTATGAAATCTCCTGGCATAACATTTATAAAAGAACGTGCTTCATTTAAAGATTCTAAGACGATTATTGCAGGCGGTGAAGAATATACAGCTGATAACATTATAATTGCAACTGGTTCGGAATCAAAATTACCTCCAATCGAAGGCATTGATGAAAAAGGAGTTGTTACGTCAACAGAACTTCTTAATTTGGAAAAGCTTCCAAAACATTTATGCATAATTGGAGCAGGAGTAATAGGGATGGAGTTCGCTTCAGTGTTTAAAACGTTTGGAAGCGATGTTACTGTCATTGAGTTTCTAAAAGAATGTCTCCCCGCCATTGACTCTGATATAGCAAAACGCATGCGCAAAGTTATGGAGCGCCGCGGAATTAACTTTGATATGCAGTCTGCTGTAAAAAGCATACATAAAAATAACAATAAGTTAATAGTATGCTTTGACAAGAAAAACAAACCTCAAGAAGTTGAAGCCGATATTGTACTTGTTGCGACAGGCCGTAAACCAAACATAGAAGGACTTGGGCTTGAAAATACAGATATCAACTATGATAACAAGGGAATCAAAGTTGATGACAATATGCAAACCAACATATGTGGAATATATGCTATTGGTGATGTTAACGGACGTGCAATGCTTGCACATGCTGCCACTGCTCAAGGCATGAGGGCAGTAAATCATATTTGCGGAAAGAAAGATGCAATACGCATGGAAATTATGCCCGCAGCTGTGTTCACTAATCCTGAAGTTGCAGGAGTTGGTTTAACTTCTGACCAATGTGACTCAATGGGTATTGAATATAATACCCGTAAAGGATTTTATCGTTCTAATGGTAAAGCCCTGGCTATGGATGAAAGCGAAGGCATGGTAAAGTTGATAACAGATAAAGATAATAAGATTATCGGATGCCATGCATATGGGGCTCATGCTGCTGATTTGATTCAGGAAGCAACGGCTATTATGAATTTCAACGGAACAACAGAAAACTTAGTGGATATAATTCATACTCATCCAACGCTTGAAGAAATTCTTCATGATGCAGCATTATAGCTTCTGACTATAAACAGATTACTACCAAACGACAAAGAGGATGTCTTTCTTTTTTAAGACACCCTCTTTGTTATAATGTATTTATCTTATCATGATTTTACTTTATACATGCTAATTGCAATGTTTGCATGACACATAATTATCACTATTTCACAAATAATTTATCTGCAGATGAAGCCTGAGAGGGTACACCAACACGTCCACCAATATGGCAACTTCGCATCTCAACGTTCAACGTATTGTCAAAACTTACAGCATTATCCACCTCTTGAATTTCAACATTGCTAAAAATAACATCTGACATCGGTTTCTGAGACGTACCCTGTAATACTAGTCCTGCCTTTCTTACTTTACGGCAAAAAAGACTGTCAACATAAATATTCTTTACATCTGTATAATGAATATTATTAAGTCCTTCGCCAGCATACATACTTGTAACATAGAACAAGTCTTCTACTTCATCAAACCTACAATTCTTCACATATATATTTTTGATAAATCCACCACGATCAGGATTGGTCTTAATATATATTCCACGTTTACAATAACCACCATATGTGCAATTCTCGACAAAAATATTTTGAACTCCTGAAGACATTTCGCTGCCAAGCACTACAGCATGCAAACCTTTAAAACGGCAATTACGTATAATAATGTTTTCAGAAGGCATAGTTGATGCCCATCCGTCATTGTCTCGTCCACTTTTTATTGCAATATTGTCATCACCATTATTAAACTCAATATTCTCTATCAAAATATTTCGTGAACACTCAGGATCGATACCATCATTATTCACAAGTTTTGCATCGTAACGAAGGGAACGGCATATGACATTCTCGCTCTTAAGTAAATGAATACACCAAAAAGGCGAATTAGTTATAAACACATCAGATAAGGTTATATTTTTACAATTGTAGAATTGTATAAGCTGTGGTCTTAACCAAAAACCGTTACCAAAACGACGCAATTCAATGGGAATCTCTTCATGATTCATTTTACGGCTGAGAGCCTGCCCTTCCTTCTGCTTTGACTTCCATGTTGCAAACGTTGAAGAGGCATTGCCATCTATTTTTCCTTTGCCAATTATTGATATATCATGAAGATTATATCCATAAATAAAGGGACTGTAATTATATAAGAATGTACCTTCCCAACTTGTTTTAACGAGAGGAAGATAATATTTAGGATTAGAATCAAATTTTATAATAGCCCCATCCATAAGTTCAAGACACACATTGCTCACAAAATGTATGGGTCCTTTAAGCAGGAACGTTCCAGATGGCACTATAATATGAGCCCCACCCTGCTTCGCTGCACTTTGCATTGCTTTGTCAAAAGCCGGCTTATCATTTTTAACCCCATCTCCAATGGCCCCAAAATCTGTGATACTAATTATATTGTCTGAAATTTTTGCTCCTGTAATAATGGATAACAACGAATCACGTTTGTTAATCCGCTCTGATTCTATACTACGAAAAGTGTCAGCAGATATTTTTTGAAAGCCCAAAAGCACAAATAAGAATACATACAAAATTATCCTCATAATAAAAGCATATAGTAAAAAATAGATTAGTTCAAAAAATACGACAACCGGATAGCTTCTTTTATAGGCTATCCGGTTGTTATCTATTTGATATAATTATTTTCAGGCATTAGCATACCTTCTCCAAACGTTTCATAATAGAGAAGATAAACACTGCAGATATTAAACAGAGTACAACAAGAATACCCCACAAGATCCACAATGGCAGACCGCCCCATAGCATACCGATAATAGAAACTAAATAGTTACCAATGGCAGTTGCTGCAAACCATCCACCCATCATAAGTCCCTTATACTTTGGAGGAGCAACCTTTGATACAAAAGAGATACCCATCGGAGAAAGGAACAACTCGGCAAATGTAAGAACAAGATATGTGCCGATTAGGAGGTTTGGAGTTACACGATAATCACCCGTAGTTGATGCAAGTGCATCTGGAACAGGAAGTCCAAATGAACCAAGAACCATGATCATGAAACCAACAGCAGCGATAAACATACCTATACCTATTTTACGTGGTGCAGAAGGTTCCTTGCCTTTATTAGCCAAATAGCTGAACACAGCCATAGAAACGGGAGTAAGTGCAACGACGAAGAACGGATTAAACTGCTGGAACTTCTGAGGGAGGATACTGATAGACTCATCCATTGCATTGTAATTAAAGTACAACACAATAAGTGAAACTATAGTAACAATTGTAGAAATGATTTTACCTTTTGATTCTTTTGACTGGAATATAGCAAATACTCCGTAAACAGCGATTGCAATGAGTACCAGATTCCATACGTCAAAGCCAATACGTGTAAGTCCTGTGGCCGTTGCAGCCGTATAGTCACGCGCAAAGAAGGTAAGTGTAAGACCATTCTGATGGAATGCCATCCAAAAGAAAATTACAACAGCAAACACTAAGCAAAGAGCTACTACACGTGACTTTGTCTCTGCAGGAGTAAGTTCTTGAACATGAACTGAAGATTCGCCGTTATTTTCTGCTTCCTGCTTAACATTCACATCTGCATGCTTAAATGTCTTACGGCCTAAAACATAAATAAGCATAGAAATAATCAATGATACACATGCTACAGCAAATCCCATGTGATATGACTGTGAAAGCACGTTGATGTAGTCGTTTGCAAAATTTGTAAGAGAAGAAGCGTCAGTTGCAACATTCTGAGAAGATGCCAAAGATATAAACTTCGTCAAAGCCTCTCCAGAAAGAGTACCATCAAGATACTGGTGTGCAAGGGCAGGAATATCACCATTATAAACATAATTATGGGTTTTCATATACCAGTCTGTGATCTTCTCAGCCGCTGTAGGTGCAAAAAGTGCACCAATATTAATTGCCATATAGAATATTGAGAAGGCTGTATCACGTTTTGCAGAATACTTTGGATCATCATAAAGATTACCAACCATTACCTGCAAGTTGCCTTTAAAAAGACCGGTACCTAGGGCTATCAGGAATAAAGATCCTACCATGGCAGCAATTCCTACAGCATTATTGCCAGTAGGTATCGCCAGACATATATAGCCGACAAACATAACTACGATTCCGGATGTCACCATCTTGCCGAAACCAAATTTATCAGCCAATATACCGCCTACAACCGGGAGGAAATAGACCAATGCCAAGAATCCGGCAAAGATATTGGATGTAACTGTGGCTGTAAAGCCAAACTTAGCCTGCAAGAATAATGTAAAAATTGCAAGCATTGTGTAATAACCGAAGCGTTCGCCCGTATTTGCAAGCGCTAACGCATAAAGCCCTTTAGGCTGTCCTTCAAACATATAATATCTACTTTTTAAATTATTAATATTTATTTCATTTCATAGTATTTTTACAAACATACAAGACAATAAACACAGAAAGTATTTTTATCTTATATTTTCATTATGCAAATATACACAATCCACACTATAAATGAAAATTATTGGTAAATATTTTTATATGAAAAACTATTTCTTCCATAAAGAAATAGGATCATTATGCAAGTTTAATACATATATTTTAACACAAAACGGATTTTATGTCTTCCATAATCTAAATATTCATACCTTATAAGTATCTTTATGTTTTCTCTATAATAAAGAAAATGTCTATATAACTTCAACCAAAAATCAATTGATAGAGAAAAGAAAACCTAACTTTGCTATCAAAAAAGACAGCAAAGTTAGGCAACTAAACAAAAGTCTTGCAGTTATAAATAACAGCAAGACTTTTATTATTTATTCATGAACATAAATATCCCAACCAAGATAATTTTCTACGGCCTCACTCAATATATCTACGACATCAGTGCGAACCATTGCCACATGATGTTCAAAGCCGTTCTTGCAAATAAACTTCATAAGTTTCTGCAAATTGTTCACTTTGGTGACAGCTATACATCCATCCATACCATATGGATCATTTGTAAGCTCTCCCTTTCCGAGATAACTCTTTATACAGCCGAGCGTATCATCCGTAGAGATGCGGAAGTATGTAAAATCTCCTTCAGTGCATTTTCCATACACAGCACCGAATGTATTAACCTTACCCAAGGTTCTGCCAAGAACACCAAGCGGTCCAAGCTTAAGGTCGTTATTAACAAAACTCTTCGGGAAGTTTCCACAGTGAGTACATACACATTTATTACGGTCTTCAGCAAAGTTGTTATTCCAATCTAGCAATGCAGCCGGTTTGCCTGAAGCAAGACTCAGAGCATACATAGACACCGCTCCGGCGATATCAGTTTCACAAGCACAAGGAATAAGCTTTTCGCCAAGCATACTCATTGTAACGCATGCTGCGCATCCATAGTTCTGCTCAAGAGAATCCCAACACTGAATTGCAGCTGCATCAACCTCATTAGTCTGTATCCATTCTTCTACTGCCAATCCGAACTTAGCCTGTAATGCCAACTTTTCCTGATAAGCCTCTGGTACCTTTGCATAATGGCTTATCTCCTCCATTTTTGCCTTCAAAGCAGATGCTTCATTATCTATTTTTCTTGCATTGAAAAGAATCTCACTGAGGTCTACAGGCACAACAGTTATACCACTTGCCTGGAGAAGTTTCTCACTTGCACGACATGTGTTAAATCCGAGTGGACGTGTACCAATCTGGCCTATACGTGCATGAGTAAGTTTACGTACAACACGGCAGATGGCAGCAAACTTGTTGATATCCTTCATCAGCAGGTCGCTGTGTATAGAATAGGTGTGGAATGTTGTATCTGTAAACGGTATTCCATACTGATACAGGTTGTTACAAACAGATATCTTTCCACAGAAGGCATCACGGCGGCTATCAAGATCAACTTTGTCGTTTTGGTCGTCACAGGCCTGCACAAGAACAGGTACATGCAACTCTGCGCGACTGATAGCATTGATTATTCCTACTTCAAAGCCAAAGTTAGGCAGAGACACAATTATTCCGTCGATGTCATCACGGTTAGCACGGAACAGCGCAGCACATTTTTTGCCGTCTTCAACCGTCTCCATAGAACCACCGGTAGGAGTGTCCTGCTCATCCAATATAACATAGCCGTATCCGGCTTTATCTAACTCTTCCAACAACGTCTTACGTACATCAACAGCCAACTCTGAGTTGAAATACGCACGGGTACCGATAATCAGTCCAAACGTTTCCTTTCCTGTTTTAGCTTGTTTCTTCATAGTGTTTTCGTCTTTATTATTTATGATTTATTTTCTATTAACAGTATGTATGGCCTCTGTCCAACCTGCATAAAGGCGTTCACGCTCGTCACATGACATGGCCGGGAATATACGGTTGTCAGATGTGCGCAATGCAGCCACCTCATCCATATCCTTCCAAACCTTGCGTGCCAAACCATTCATAATCATAGCTCCCATTGCCGATGCCTCTTCTATATCAGAGCGATTGATGCATGCATCAAGCATGTCTGCCTGAAATTGCATCAAAAGTTGATTCTTTGTAGGTCCTCCGTCCACACGCAGCTCCTTTAAAGTTATTCCGGCTTGTTTTGTCATCAGGTCAATCAAATCTTTTATTTGGTAGGCAATTGCCTCCAATGCAGCCCTACAGATATGTCCTTTCTCTGTAGCCAAAGTCATTCCACATATCATAGCCTTTGCCTGAGAGTTCCACCATGGAGCACCGAGACCTGCAAATGCCGGTACCATATAAACTCCTCCGTTATCCGGAACTTCGAGAGCAAACGTCTCTATTTCCGCAGGGCTTTCAATAAGATGCAGGTTGTCAGTCATCCATTTGATTGTCGCACCCGTACAATGAATATTTCCTTCAAAAGCATAGAAAATCTTGCCTTTTGCAGCAAAGCCAACTGAAGTTACGAGACCTTCGGGAGCAGCCACAGCGTTTTCGCCGATATTCACCATAACGGACGAACCTGTTCCATATGTTGCTTTACCCATACCAGCCTCAAAACACATCTGACCAGCCAAAGCACCATGTGAATCGCCAAGCATACCGGCAATAACAATAGGCTCATCAAAAACTCCCTCTACAGTTGTTTCACCAAATACAGAATCGCAAGGCATAGGCTTTGCCATCATATTGCGTGGTATTGTCAGCAAGTTGAGGAGTTCATCATCCCAGTCTAATGTATGGATATTAAACAACATTGTACGCGACGCATTGGTATAGTCTGTCACATGCTCCTTGCCACCTGTCAGTTTCCACACAAGCCATGTGTCAATTGTACCCATCAGAAGTTCTCCATTATCTGCAGCCTGACGTGCTCCCTGAACATTATCCAATATCCATTTGACACCGCTAGCGGCAAAATATGGGTCAATGAGCAGTCCGCTACGCTCACGAATCAGGTCTGTATATCCACGCTCTCTCAATTCATTGCATATAGCTGCTCCACGCTGACACTGCCAAACCACGGCATTGTATACCGGCTTACCAGTAAAACGGTTCCAAACCACAGCCGTTTCACGCTGGTTTGTAATTGCCAAAGAATAAGATGCTTCGGCATCATCTACAGTCTTAACCACCTCACGTATAGCTTCGACCATATTATTATATATCTCCTCTGCATCATGCTCAACCCATCCCGGCTGAGGATAATATTGCTTATGGGCAACATTCTTACGACAGACCAACTGGCAATGCTCGTTAAAGAGCACTGCCTTTGTGGCTGACGTACTTTGATCAACGGTTATAATATATCTCATTTCAAAACCTTCTATAAGTTACTCAAGGCTTTTACTTCAAAAAGTCTTTAGCTGTAGCATAAATGCCTTCAGCATCTAACTTATAATAATGGAATATCTCCAATGGCTTGCCATGAATAGCGTTTTCGTCAGGAATACCGAGTATACGCATAGGAACAGGGCAATTCTGACTCACTGTTTCTGCAACAATTGCTCCCAAGCCACCATACATGCTATGCTCTTCTACTGTCATTATTCGTCCAGTCTCGCGTGCAGCCTTAACTATAGCCTCAGTATCAGCAGGTTTAAGAGTATGCATGTCGATGACACGAGTGCTTATACCCTCCTCTGCAAGGCGCTTTCCGGCCTGAAGAGCATGCCAAACTGTTTCACCTGTAGCAATAATTGTCAGGTCCTTACCATCCTGAAGCTGTATAGATTTTCCAATCTGATAATCAAAATTATTATCTTCATAAACATCAGGAACAGCATTACGGCCAACGCGAACATAAACAGGATGAGGATAATCTACAAGTTGCTCAACAAGTTTACGTGTCTGTCGTGCATCGCAAGGAAGTACAACTTGCATGCCGGGGAATGTGCGCAGCACAGCAATATCATGCAAACTATGATGAGTGGCGCCCAAAGCTCCATATGCAACGCCACCACTTACGCCCAAGATCTTAACCGGTTGGCCTGAATAAGCCACGTCAACCTTTACCTGCTCAAGACTGCGTGCTACATAAAAGCATGCAGGACCACATACGAACACTTTTTTTCCGCATGAAGCCAAACCGGCAGAAATGCCTACAGCATCCTGCTCTGCAATACCGCACTCAACAAACTGCTCAGGCAATTCTTTTGCAAAGTCTGTCAGAGTAACCGAGCCACGGGCATCGGTCGTTACGGCTACAATATTCTTATCTTTTTTACCAAGTTCAACCAGTGCATCGGTAAAACTTTTACGGCAAGCAACACTTTTTATTTCCATTGTTAACAATTCTTTTTAAGTTCTTCAATACGGTTAGTAATCTCAGCGATAGCTTTCTCATACTCCTCTGCCGTAGGCACGCCATGATGCCATTTCAGCACATTTTCCATGTATGAAACGTGGAAGCCCTTTGTTGTATGAAGCACAACCATGTGAGGCTTTCCGTTGTTATAATCTATCGATTCAAGGCAGTTAACAATAGCCTCAATATCGTTGCCGTCAACATCATATACATCCCATCCGAAAGCCTTCCAGCGCTCGTTAAGAGACTCAAGTTTCATCACATTCTCAGTTGTGTCACTTATCTGCAAGCCGTTTCGGTCTATCATTGCAACAAGATTATCCAACTTATAATTGCTTCCGGCCATGGCTGCCTCATATATTGAGCCTTCGCCCTGCTCGCCGTCGCCCATAAGTACAAATGTACGATAAGGCTTCTTATCCATTTTTGCAGCAATGGCACAACCTACACCAATTGAAAGACCGTGACCTAATGCACCGCTGTTAAATTCTATACCCGGGACTTCAACCGTAGGATGACCTGCCAACACAGACAGATAATCGCCATAAGTGTCGACAAGTTCTTTTGTAATGAAACCTTTTGCCTCGAGCACACAATAAAGTGCTTCCACACAGTGACCCTTGCTCATAATGAAACGGTCGCGCCCTTCCATTTTCGGATTCTCAGGGTTTACGTTCATGACACGCATATACAATGCTGTCAATACATTCAAAGACGAGAGATCGCCGCCGATATGACCGGCTTTGGCTTTATATACGACCTCTAACAAACGTTTTCTGATTTCCTCGCATTTCAATGTCAACTCAGGAATGCTCATTAATTTGTCCATATTTATATTGGTATTATTAAAATATATCTACTTGTAAATGGTTTTCATAATGTAATTACAAATTTAAACATTATTTTTTATAAGCTATTGCAATGTAACAAAAAACAAAGCAGAATAACATAAAACAAGGATGTTTCAACCACCCTAAATATTCGACTGACTTTTCGTCAAATTGTACTATTACGGAACTGTTAAATTTATTCTATTTTCATTTAAAGCGCTCAGAATAGCCATGCTCAAAGCAAATACGACTAAAACATCAAAATTTTACGCAAAACATCACTTTTTCGTAATCGTCTGAAAATCAATGTATTATATAATCCTGTATTTTAAGCCAATGACAATACCGTCGTCATTAACGGCCTTTTACAAGATAAAAGGTCATCTTTTACATAATAAAAGAATGTATTTTGCTACAAAACTCAGCACATTTTAAGTAAAAAACAACTGATTTTTCAAAGTGAAATCAGTGAAAAAGGACGTAAAACTCAATAAAAGCCGCTTTACATTACGGCTTTTATTAAGAAAACACGGAACATTTTTTCTAGAACAGGAAAAAATAATGACAAAACTTTTTACTACTTACGCTATTAACAATTGTCCTATTTACGAACAACCGCATATGACCATTCAACATCATACGCCCAGAACAGGACAGCCTAATTTGTAACAAGATATCACAAGATGATGTTGAACAAGTAACCGGAGATAATTATAAATAACGTTATTGTCCCAAAGAAAATGCCGATGAGACGCCATGTCATAACTTTTTTAAGAAGTGTTGCTTCCGGCAAAGACAAGCCCACAACAGCCATCATAAAAGCAAGAGCCGTGCCCACAGGAATGCCTTTTGCCACAAACACCTCAATAACAGGCACTATTCCTGCTGCA
>NZ_HF986835.1:27306-77348 GCF_000431195.1 Prevotella sp. CAG:255
TTCCTGCTGCATTGGCATACATGGGAACTGCAAACAGAACAGAAAGAGGAACAGCAAACCAGTTTGTCTCTGACATATACTGTTCAAAAAAGCCTTCTGGCACATAACCATGCATGAAAGCCCCAATGCCAATACCTATTACGACATAAAACAACACACCCTTAACTATACCTAACGATTCTTTTACTATTATCGGCAAACGCTGCATGAACGGAGTATTGTCTCGTTCCCATGCATTAGAACCGGCGATGGAATTAAGTTGGATTTGCCTAACCCAATCGCTCAGATAACGCTCCAATCTCATTTTTCCCAGAATGTAACCGCCAATCATTCCAAGTAAAATGCCGCTTATTACATATATGGCAGTTATCCTTATGCCGAATGTTCCGATAAACAGTGCTACAGCCACCTCATTTACCAATGGTGAGGTTATAAGATATGCAAAAGTAACTCCCAATGGTATTCCGCCCTTTACGAAGCCTATAAACAATGGTATTGACGAACAGGAACAGAATGGCGTTATTGCACCAAACAGCGAAGCGAAAAAATACTGCAAGCCATATAACTTACGCGAAACCAGATATTCGCGCAGACGCTCTATTGGAAAATATGCATTAATAATGCCCATGATTATACTAATCAGAAGCAACAGCAGCAATATTTTAATCGTATCATAAAAAAAGAAATTAATTGACGATCCCAACGCCGTACCTGTATTAAGACCAAACACATCATACACAAGCCAATCTGCAAAACTTTGTATCATAATATCACATCTTTTATGTTTGTAAAAATACGAACAGAAAATATAAAAAAATACTATTCACACACGCAGCGGGGCAGTTCCGCTTTTTTTATTTCTGTCAGATAAAATCTGGCAAAGGCATTTTTAATCTCGTCGCGCACTCTCCTAAATTCCGTCATAATAAAATTTACGTCACCCGACAATCTTGAAGGATCATCAAAACCGATATGCAACCTCTTACCCACCCTGCCTTTAAATGCCGGACATGTTGCATCGGCATCGGAACATACTGTTATGACGTAATCCCAATACTCATCAAGATATTCCATCACATTCACAGGAATATGACTGCTTATGTCAACTCCGGCCTCTTTCATTACGGCCACAGCTTTCGAGTTTACCTGTTCAGCCGGCTTTGTTCCGGCTGAACGTACATAAAGACTATCGTCAAACGACTGTAAGAAACCATGCGCGATTTGACTCCGGCAACTGTTTCCGGTACACAATATCAAAATTTTCATATCAAATTATACATCATCAAGCCATAATATATTCCGACAAATATAAACACAACTGCAACTATACGGCTGAACCATTTCTGAAAGACTTGCATTTTATTATAGAATTTTCCTATTCCGGACACACTATAGGCTAATACCCATGCCGCCAGCATGACCGGCAAGCCTGTAGCCAGGGCATAGACAACGGGCAGGAAATAGCCCTCACCTTCCATAGCAGCCATAGGAATAAGCATACCAAAATAAAACAGTCCGCTTGTAGGACAAAATGCCATGGCAAATAATATCCCAAGAAGGAGGCTGCCCCATGCTCCTTTCAGCCTTTCAGTCCTTTCCGAGGCACTGAAACCAAATTTCGGCAAATGAAGTTTGTCGCTAAAAAGCATAAACAAGCCGATTAGAACCAATGCTGGAGCTAGAAGCAGCTCGCCCCACTCGCTAACACCTTTTTGTATAAAAAACATGTCGGCTCCACGCCTAAGCAACACTATAAGTATTGCGCCAAGGACGGAATACGCAATCATACGGCCGGCTGTGTATAACAAACCATTCAAGAATATGCGATTACGGCTGTCAAGATTTTTACTGATAAAACCTATTGCAGTAATATTGGTTGCAAGAGGGCAAGGACTTACAGCTGTAAGCAGCCCAAGCAAAAATGCTGTAACAACAGGTATCTCGCTGCTATCAAGCAAGCTTTGCAAGTATTCCATACGTAAATACTATTTCAACAACTGATTAATCTTTTTCTTAAGCTCGGTTTTAAATTGTGCCGTATTATTTCTGGCATACTTAAAACCCATACGTGTCAGGTCATTCCTTTTTTCTTTTCCGTTATTCCATCCGTTTACATATAACGAAGACCAGCTGACACGATATTTATCGGCTATCTTTTCGCCTTGAGGTGTAGAAATATCAACCTCTTTGAAACGCACCTTGCCGCTCTTGACAAACTTGGCAAAATCGTTATACACAACTTCTTTGGTGTATTTTTCAATAGCTCTACATGTCGGACATCGCTGTTTGCCATGAAAATAAATAACCTCAACATACTTGCCGGTTTGTGCAAAAACCCATCCTGTAGACAAGAACATGCACAATAATGAAAGCAACACGAATTTCTTCATAATTTCAATATTTTCATTTTGTCAAAATTGTGCGTATCTCATCTTTAGTTATACGTCCTTTGGCTACAACTTTTCCATCAACAACCAAAGCAGGAAGACTCATGACGTTATATTCCATTATTTTCATCAAATCCTCCTCTTTCACTAAATCAGCTTTTAAGCCTAACTCATTAACAACCTGCTCTACCGCAGAATAAAGTGCCCTACAATTTGCACATCCAGTACCTAAAACTTTAATTTCCATTTTACAATATTTATTAGTTAAACGTTATTCGCAAAACAACGAACATAAGACATAAAAAGAGAAGGTTGTCAGTCGCAACACCCTCCTGCTTTACATATGCATTGCCCAAAGAAGTCTGAGAATAAGGCTTTAGCCAAATTCCAATTCTCATTATTAATACAATATTTCACTTTAGGAGCCTCTACCTCACCCTGTATCAGACCGGCATCTTTAAGTTCCTTTAGATGCTGAGAAACAGTAGCCTTTGCAATAGGAAGCTCTTCATTAATGTCACCAAAATAGCAAGTTTTTTGCTTTGCCAAGAAATTCATTATGGCAATACGTGCCGGATGGCCCAATGCTTTTGCAAATCTGGCAAGCCTTTCCTGCTTTATTGTATAATCCCTTTTTTCATCCATATAATCAAATGTTGTTCGCAAATATACGAACATATTTTTAAATCAACAAATATTATTATATTTTTTTGACCAAATGGCTTTAAAAAAGAATAATGACGGAAAGCAGAACAAAGTCTATATTCCCCGCCATTATTCTTTTCTGGCACATTCAGAATAAACCTAATCTAAATATGCACGAAAGTTTATATTCCTATCTGTTCTTATTTTTAATATACCAAGTATGCGTAAACAGCAGATACATCAGCATGGCCATACATAATATTGTCAATGCCACAATGTACATAGCACTAATGTCATTATAGAAAAAATAATATCCCAAAAATATTCCTAAGGAAATACCAAATTCCCATGACAAGAAAAACGTGCTTTGCGACGTTCCACGCTGACAATGAAGGCTTAATTTCAGAAAGAACAAAAGAAAACGTGCTCCAATTATGCCAATTCCACATCCCAACAATGTTGGTGAAATTAAATTAATCGCATTCCTGTCACCCGAAAAATACATCAGGCACGCTGCCATCATCAGCAATATTCCGGTGACAACCTCACTCTTTAATTCTGCATTTACGAACACAAAACGCTGCGACAACATAGCAAGAATAAATCCCGCCATCAGCATGGCGTAAAAAGTGGACGTATGTTCTGCGGATAGAAACAACCCTACGACAACGGCAACCAATGAAAGATTTAGAAACAGCCATTTGCCTTGAGGGAGAAAGAATCTATCTAATGAAACCTTACATATCACATCTTCAGGTGCTCTGAACGGAAACTTCACCGATAATATCAAAAACGTTGACAATAAGCACAATACAGCAGAAATTAAAGTGATAGTGCTAACGCTCAACATTGGCATGAGTAATATCGATATTAATGGTCCGACAGATAATGCCAATCTGGAAAACCAAGCAGAAGAATGATTTGCTTCTGTACGTTGGAAAGACTCGCATGTATCAATTATTAATGTACTGGACAATACCATCTGAGCTAAGCCAAAGGCGGCTCCCTGAATAAACCGAAGTACAGGAATCAGTATGTATCCCTCTATCTGAAATACATGCCCACGCTGTATGTAGTAAAGTGCGCAAAAACATATGACCAATACCCAAATCGATCTGATACATACAAGATTTCTGCGATACTTCTGCACAAGATAGGAACAAAAAAAGCCAAGAGAAAAAACTCCCAGGCCAAATATTCCTAATGATACAGCTACTACACCAGGCGAAAATCCGGCATCCTTTATCATCCATATTGGCAATAAGGGTATTTGGATATAAACGGCAACTGTCAATAACAAATTGGCTACCGCCATTAGCCAAAAATCCTTATGCCAAAGCTTTACATGTACTGGAGTATTTTGTGTGTACATTAATAAGATTCGTTTTCATTCGGGAAGGAGCAATCTTTCACGTCAGTGATGTATTGTCCTATTGCATCAGTCATGATGCTATTAAGATCTGCATATCTACGTAAGAAACGAGGATTAAATCCTTTTGTTTTACCTAACATGTCATCAACAACAAGAATCTGACCGTCAGTGCCATTTCCTGCACCAATACCAATTGTAGGTATATGAATATCCTTTGAAACTTCTGTAGCTAAAACAGATGGAACCTTTTCAAGAACCAAGGCAAAACATCCTGCCTCAGAAAGCAACTTGGCATCTGAAAGCAATTTATTAGCCTCTGCATCATCTTTAGCACGTACAGCATAAGTGCCAAACTTGTTGATGCTCTGTGGTGTCAGACCGAGATGGCCCATTACAGGAATTCCGGCATCAAGTATACCTTTTATCGTGTCTATAATTTCAGCACCACCTTCAAGTTTTAAAGCATCGCATCCGCTTTCCTTCATTATGCGGATAGCATTCTTTATGCCTTCCTTGCGGTCAACCTGATAACTGCCGAACGGCATATCGCATACAACTAAAGCACGACTAACTCCGCGTACAACAGATTTTGCATGATAAATCATCTGATCTATTGTTATAGGCAACGTAGTTCCGTTACCAGCCATAACATTTGAAGCTGAGTCACCAATCAATATTCCATCAATACCGGCTCCGTCTACAATGCTTGCTGTCGTAAAATCATAAGATGTCAGCATAGATATTTTTTCTCCACGCTGCTTCATCTCAATAAAACGATGGGTTGTTACCTTACGGGTGTCGTTAACCAAATATCCTGTCATATTTATCTTTTATTTGATATGTTTTGAGTATTTACAATTAAACCCCTATCTTAAAATTGGCTGCAAAATTAATGCTTTTAAATTAAGTTACACAATATTTTGCATAAATTTTGATAATTAAGCCCTTTGAAATCAGATATGACATAATCGGAATATGGAGAAATCGACTCTTTTGTATTTGTTGTAGCCAATCCTACAACCATCATTTGTGCGGCCCTTCCCGATTTCAGTCCGTTAAAACTATCTTCAAATACAACACATTCATCATGTGACAGACCAAAGTGTTTTGCACCTTTTAAATAACAATCAGGATCTGGCTTGCTTCTCTCAAAATCCTCAGAAGTAAGTATAATATCAAATAATGATTTAAATTCTGGTCTTGACTCATACACTGAATTCATTTTCATTATATTAGAACTGGTAACTACCGCTGTCTTTATATTATTCTCCTTAAGATCCTTGATAAAATCAATAAATCCGTCTACATACTCGAACTTCATTGTATGCTCAAATTCATCGAGTCGCTTTACTATTTCAGACTGTTCTTTCTCCATTCCTGCAAAATACTTATCAAATATTTGCACAAGAGTTTGTCCTTTGATGGTATATTCCAATCCAGGTTTATCAGGATGATATAAACGGCACTGACTGCCCCAGAAAACAGTATACTGGTCCTCTGTATTAAAGACAACACCATCTAAATCAAAAAGTGCTGCACGAATCTGTTTACTTGCCATAACTAATATAATTTTACGGCTGCAAAATTAATCAATTTATAAAATAAAACAGAAATTATTTGTGGTTTTCCTTGGTTTGATTTAATTTTGCAATTAAATAGTGATAAAATGAGAAGATTAATAATTTCCTTATGCTTTGTTTTTTCCGTATTATCAATGATTTGTTCATGCGGAGGCGCATCTAGTTCCAATAAGAGTGGAACGGACAGCATCATGTTTGACAGTATCAAAATGGATTCTACAGTATTTCTTACAGAAGATACGGCAGGTCCACGATGCCATATCAGTTTATGTCTCACTTATGCAAAAGGGAAAAACGCTGAATATATAAACGATTCTATTATAAGATCTGGAGTATTGTGTCCTGACTACTTTTCTATAACACCACAGAAAATATCTGTACCTGAAGCTGCAGATTCTTTTATGACAAGGTATCTGAATGATTATAAGGTTGATTATGGTAGTTTATATAAAGCAGACAAAACTCATGGCAGTTCATACAATTGTGAATATATTGTCAAAACATATGTCAGCCAAGAAGCTGAAGATTACTATACCTATATAGCAAACATTTATAGTTATGGTGGCGGTGCTCATGGGAGTTCTGTTATAATAACAAAGAACATAGATAAAAAAAGCGGTAAAATTGTTTCATTAAAAGACCTTTTTGTACCTGGTTATGAAATTGAGCTGAATGATTTGATTGTAAAAAATCTATGTAAGACATATAATGTGAAAAATTTGAATGAACTTAACGAAAAAAGCATCTTTATGGGTATAGATGTTTACCCTTCAGATAATTTTATAATTAATGATGATGGAATAACTTTCATTTATTCGCCTGACGAAATTGCATATCATGCAGCAGGAGAAATTAGAGTTGATATTAGTAATTCTGAATTGGAAAATCTTTTTAAGAAGAAATAATGCCTAATGGAGACAATATTAAAATATTTCAGCAAACTTACAGATGCTCAAAAGCAGCAGTTTGAAGCATTGTATGATTTATATCACGACTGGAACAATAAAATAAATGTTATATCAAGAAAAGACATTGATTCTTTATATGAACATCATGTTTTACATTCCCTGGCAATAGCTAATGCGATAAAATTCAGACCTGGAACAAAAGTATTAGATTTTGGTACCGGAGGCGGATTTCCTGGTATTCCTCTTGCAATAATGTTTCCTGAAACTCAATTCAAATTAATAGACGGTACAGGTAAAAAAATATTAGTTGTAAATGAAGTCTCGAAAGCTATCGAGCTGAAGAACTGTGAAGCTGAACAAATAAGAGGTGAAAACGAGCAGGGTAAATATGATTTTGTCGTTAGCAGGGCTGTAATGCAATTGCCTGATTTAATACGCATAATAAAGAAAAATATAAGTAATAATCACCGCAATTCTATGCCCAATGGCATATTCTGCCTCAAAGGAGGAGACGTCTCTAATGAAATAAGCAAGTTTAAGCATATTGCAGAAGTTACAGATATAAGCAAAATGTTTAATGAAGAATGGTTTAAGAATAAATACCTTATTTACGTTCCACTTTAAGTTATATTAAATGCAATGCTGAACATACAAAGAATCGTATGTAACATGTTTCAAGAAAACTGTTACATTGTAAGCGATGACACCAAAGAATGTGTTATCATTGATTGTGGTGCTTTTTATGAAGAAGAGAAAAAGGAAATTACAAATTATATAAGAGACAACCAACTCATTCCAAAACATCTGCTTTGTACACATGCACATATTGATCATAATTTTGGGAATTATGCTATATATAAAGAATTTGGGCTTAAACCGGAAGTATGCATTAATGATAAAATATTGATGCATAAATTAAAAGAACAAGCCTATACTTTTATCGGATTAACTTACAACGAAGAAATCCCTGAAGTTGAAAAATATTTAAAAGAAGCAGATACAATTTCATTTGGTACACATTGTTTCAGCATACTGCAAACCCCAGGCCATACGCCCGGTTCCGTATTGTTTTATTGTAAAGATGAATCTATAGCATTTTCTGGAGATACCTTATTTAGAATGAGTATAGGCAGGACAGACTTTGAATTTGGTAGTTATAATGAAATAATAAATAGTTTAAAGAAAATTGCCTCGTCTCTCCCTGCAGAAACAATAATACTTCCTGGGCATGGCGACAAGACAACACTCAAAGACGAGATAACATATAACCCATATTTTAAATAAATATTTAAACAACGTAATGACAATTAAACCGGAAAAGATTATATTAGGCATAGACCCCGGAACAAATATAATGGGATATGGGTTGCTCAAAGTTAATGGCAACAAAGCTTCTATGATGGCTATGGGTGTCATAGATATGAGAAAAATTCATGACCCATATCTAAGACTAGGACGCATCTTCGACCGAGTGAGTAGTCTTATAAAAGAATTTTTACCTGACGAAATGGCGATTGAAGCACCTTTTTTCGGTAAAAACATACAATCGATGCTCAAACTTGGCAGAGCACAAGGAGTTGCTATTGCAGCAGCGATACACTACGATATTCCAATACACGAATATGCCCCATTAAAAATTAAAATGGCAATAACAGGACAGGGGCTTGCCTCAAAAGAACAAGTTGCTGGTATGCTCAAACGTTTATTAAATATAAAAGAAGAAGAATTGACCCCATTTATGGATGCAACAGATGCATTGGCTGCTGCATATTGTCATTTCCTGCAGTCTAACGCCCCAACTACAAGCCATACATATAGAAGTTGGAAAGATTTTATAAACAAGAATAAAGAAAAAATACATGCCTAAAAGAAGAGATTTACTTTTCTCATAAGCAAATATAATAAAAGAAATAGTAAACACACGTTTTAATTCAGTAAACCACATTTGTCCTTTTTAGAAAGAAGATTAAACTGCTTATCAATGTCGATAAATTAAGATTCTAACAATTCTATAACAATATCAGTGGTAAGCTTTTTCTAATTCGCATCTCAAAATCAATAATCTATTTCAGCCGATATTTCAACATGCAGATTATCATAGTTGCAATAATACTCATCTCCGGCATCGTATATATTGGTATAAAAATATATCGAACATTTACACACAATAATGGTCCATGTACAGGATGTCCTCTTAGTGATGCATGTTCAAAAGGAAAAAAGAAAGACAATTGTAAATCATCCGAAAAATCAAATAACATAAAATATTAGACTATAATTTTAAGTTTTTAAATTCTAGAAAAACATTATATATAATTTCGATGAGATATGGAATAATTGAAATTATGCAATAAATTATATCCTAACCAAACGACACCGCACACGTTTTATATTATAAAATAGATAGTATCTCAATGATAGAAAAATTGAGACTTGCCACAAATTAAATGACAAGTCTCAATCCTTTATTCATCAATAATATAATTGTCAGATATTATTTTTCAGTATCAGGAGTCTTCGAGGCGACCTTTTTTGTTGATGTTCTCCTTGCTGCTGGTTTTGCAGATTTTGCCTTTTCCATCTTCACCTTTAATTTTTCTTCAGCAGCCTGCATCTTTTCAACTTTGGCTTTTAAGCGTACAATTTCTTTATCCTTCATTTCGATTTCATCACCTTGATTCTTTATGGTTGTAAGTAAAGAATTAAGTTCTTCATTGTCTATCTCCTCTGGATAAAGCGTATTCACACGATTCATGAAATCACCTAATATATTCATGTAATTTGTAAAGGCATCAAAAGGAGAACTATAGATACCTCTATCTAAACCAACATTTGATGGTTTGGTTGTCATAAATCGGAAATTATTACTTGCCTGTAAGTAATCCCAATCCTGGTTAATGCGCGGATCATTTGCAATCCTGACACGATCTGCAACACTATATAATTTGTTGAATGCTTCTCTTTGCATCGGATTTCCGAGCCAGCAACTTACGTCACGCTCCTCGTCTACCCAAGATAAAGTGTCGGGAACATCCAAATCACCAACACTATTCATCTTCAAACAAATTTCTGTCGGTGTAGAGAAATTGATGCCTCTAGCTTTTGCACATGCCGGCAATGCTTTTATAAACTCAAGTATATTTGAAGACAATGGTTGAGCAATTCCTATAGCAGAAAGCTCCATAAAAATATTAATTATTTGTTCATTTTCCGGAAGAGATGCAATTCGGTCCATATAATTGTCAGCAAACAAAGGATACCCATCCCATTCACTGTTATTAAAACGTAAACTTACATCATCACTAAGTTCAATATCTCTTAATAACAGTTTAAGATTTGGAGCCATCGGACAATTATAAACATAATGTGGAGACTTCCATCCCAAAACATGTTTTGCACCTTCAGTAAGCATTCCCTTGAATCCCATCGCTGCCGCTTGTGCACCAATAGAATCTGTATAAATCAGAGAAGAGTTACGCAATACAGTAGGTTTCTTACCAAAATATTCCTGCATTTTTGCAGCCTGTTTTTTAACATCATCTGCAAATGTCTCTTCGTTGACAAGAGAAGACAAACCATGCGAATATGGTTCTGCGAGAAATTCTACACACCCAGTGTCATTTAATTCTTGCAATTTGGTTATAACCTGAGGAGCATGCATCTCCAACTGCTCTAAACCTACGCCAGAAATAGAAAATGCAAGTTTAAAATATTTTCCATTATCACGAATCATTTCTTGA
This sequence comes from Prevotella sp. CAG:255, assembly GCF_000431195.1. NCBI lineage: Bacteria > Pseudomonadati > Bacteroidota > Bacteroidia > Bacteroidales > Prevotellaceae > Prevotella > Prevotella sp. CAG:255. The sequence goes on from NZ_HF986835.1 coordinate 37,939, forward strand.
AATGCATTTAATGCAGGCATATATGAGCGCTCCGCGATATCACTTATACTACGCTCATTTTCAAAATCATCATAATAATAATGGTCAGTTCCTATATCAAAGAAACGATAACGTTTTAAATGAATAATTTGATGTATTTCAAAATATAGGCATATTGTTTTCATAGCAAAAGTCTTTTTTATTTGTATTTGTCTTAAATATTATTTGTTGTATATGATTATCTGTACCCTAAAGTACGTTCATAAAGTTCACGTATCCATAAACCAACTTTCTCCCACGTAATTTCGTCAACTTCACGCTTACCCTCACTTTGCAGATATTTAAACAGGCTTTCATTGTGGCAGATTGAATAAATTGAATCTGCAAGTGCATGGATATCCCAATAATCAACTTTAATACAATTGGTCAGTATTTCAGCACATCCACTTTGCTTTGATATAATGGTTGGAGTACCGCATTGCATAGCCTCCAGTGGAGATATTCCAAAGGGTTCACTAACAGACGGCATTACATATACATCAGAATCCTTAAGGCATTCATAAACTTGCTTGCCACGCATAAAACCTGGAAAATGGAAACGGTCAGCAATACCACGTTCAGCTGCAAGATATATCATTGCATCCAACATGTCACCACTTCCAGCCATGCAAAAACGCACATTTCTTGTACGATGTAATACCATATTTGCAGCTTCAACAAAATACTCAGGTCCTTTTTGCATTGTTATTCGTCCCAAGAAAGTCACAACTTTTTCCTTATTCGTATGATCTGGACGCGGGATATCTTGTAATTCCTGACGCAATGGATATACAGCATTATGTACAGTAAAGCATTTACGTGGGTCTTGATGATACTGATTAATCACAGTTTGACGTGTGAGTTCACTAACACACATTATACAATCAGCATTATCCATACCATCTTTCTCTATAGAATAAACAGTAGGATTCACCTTGCCACGGCTACGGTCAAAATCCGTTGCATGAACATGTATACACAAAGGCTTTCCACTAATCTTTTTTGCATGTATTCCAGCCGGATATGTAAGCCAATCATGTGCATGTATAATATCAAACTCCTGTTGACGTGCAACGACGCCAGCAACAATTGAATAATTGTTTATTTCACTATGAAGATTGTCTTGATATTTACCGGAAAATTCAATACAACCAAGGTCATTTACCAACATGTAATTGAAATCAGCATATATGTGATCCCGCATTTTGTAGTACAAATCCGGATCCATTATATTACCGACACGTTCTTTCACATAATCATAATTTACATCACGATAAACTACAGGAACGGCATTCATTGCAATAACATTCAAGAAACTGCGATCTTCATCACCCCATGGTTTAGGAAGACAAAATGTTATTTCAACGTCTCCCTGAGCAGCCAAACCTTTAGTTATACCATAACTTGCAGTTCCAAGACCTCCCAAAATATGAGGAGGATATTCCCAACCAAACATTAAAACTTTCATTATAGTCCCTCCTCGATTATTTTACATATGAATATTTTTCCAAAAGATTTAAAGTACGAAGAATTTCAGCGACATTCATAGCATAAGATATCGCTCCTCTAGCCTTGAATGGCGGATTACCATCGAATAGTTCCGGAATAGTTCCTAGACAATTAATAATCATCTCATCCTCGTATCCAACCATCTGCCTTTCAATAAAACTTAATCTTGTACGCTTATATAGTTTTAGACAAGCCTCCATATAGAATCCGCCAAGCCAAGGCCATGCAGTACCCTGATAATAAGAGTAATCACGATTTGCTCCTGAACATACAGGACTATAACCTCCGCTCTTAGGTGAAAGCGAACGTAATCCTTTAGGAGTTAACAATTCACGTGTACAAATATCCAAAACACTTTTTTTCTGTTCTGGTGATAAAGGAGAATAATCAAAAGCGACCGGGAATATCATGTTCGGGCGCACACTCCAATCCATCATATTGCCATCCACATAATCAAACAGATATCCATAATCATTCAAGAATGTCCTTACGAATGATTGTTTACATGATTCTGCCAAGTCTTCCCATTGGTTAGCTTTTGTCTCATTGTTATTCTGCTTTGCTAATTTAGCTCCAAACTTAAGTGCATTAAACCATAGAGCATTAAATTCTACGATATAACCAGATCTTGGTACAACCGGCTTACCATTAACAATAGAATTCATCCATGTTATCGGCTTATCATGGCCATTTGCATAAAGAAGACCATTAGTGTCGAGACGCAAATTTGGATGTTTGCCGTCTATGATATAACATATAATATCACTTATCAACTTACCATACATGCTTATGCATTTTTCGTCACCAGCAGACTTTGCATATTGCTGTATAGCCCAAATTGCCCATAACATAACATCCGGCTGATCTATCTCCGTAATTTTAACTGTAAGTGGCTTGTTTTGCATAAACTCTCTCAACCCCTTTTCTGCCGTTTTCATAACAAGTTCAAAATAATCTTGCTCGTCTATTGAAAGGGTTAGTCCAGGAAGAGATATAAATGTATCACGAGCTCGGCATTTAAACCACGGATATCCAGCAAGAAGATACCTCTCTGTCTTATTGGCACTATTATGAAACTGATGGGCCGCATTCACTAAACAATGGAAAAAATTGTCACGCGGAGAACGGTCATCTACTTCTTTGTCAAAAAGGTGCTTCATTGTACTTGTTTTAATTTCTGAAGTTGAAGCTGCAAATACAATACTTTCACCTTTCTTTATGTTCATCTCAAAATACCCGGGGACATATAGGTCCTCAACATAAGAATAGCCGCGTTCTTGCTCTTTCGGGTATTCGATACCACGATACCAATCAGGGACAAAAACAAATTCATTTGTCTTGCTAAACTGCATATAGAGATCAGGATAACCTACATACATACAAGTTTTAATACCATTGTCAACCATCTGAAAGTCGCGGCTGGCTGTATTGTTCTCATGCGTGCATTGGTTAACACTTCTAAATGCCATGAAAGGCTTGAATCTTAAGGTTGTTTCACTATGTGCATCCAACAATGTATAACGTATCAATATACGATGCTCGTAATGCTGAAAAACAACTTCTTTTTTCAAGAGAACTCCTCCAACACGATAAATTGTTGTAGGCACTTTTTCACAATAAAATTCACGAATGTATTTATGCCCTTTTGGACTAAAGTTATTACCTTGATACTTATGCAGTCCTAAATTGAACTCAGCACCATGCTGAACCACAGTAACGTCTAACGATGAAAGCAAAACATGATTATCATCATCTAGTTCCGGAACAGGAACAACAAGTAAACCATGATACTTACGAGTGTTACAATCCACAATTGTAGAACATGAATAAGCCCCTGAACGGTTTGTACGCAACAACTCTCTTGAAAGAGATTCTTCAAGATTAGTCATAAGAGCTTTTTCGAATCGAAGATAACTCATAGTTGTATATATATAAGATTTAAAGTTTGCATTTCTTAAATCATTTTGAGACCAATTGATCCTATCATCTCAAAAGACAGTTCAAAAGTACTAAAATTATTTTTAAAACAAGAACAAATTCTATTTTTTTTAATTGAATAAGCCTACTTATAAACAATTTATCATTAAGGATTCTATTTTATAGGCGTATTCTAATAAAATCCATCTGTGATTAACAGATTTCACGCCAACTTTACTTTCAAAATTGAGTAAAGTTATTAAATATAAAAGTAATTTTATGTACCATTTAAATATATACTACGGAGATATAAACCGCATCTTATATGCATAAAATTACATTATGGTAAAAACTATTCTTTACAGAAGATTGTCTTCACAAAGACAGCATTATATTTTTGACAATATTCTTCTTACAAATATTTTCAAAACTTATTAAAATTAGCAGGCCTCAAGAGCTGATAATACCACAAATATTTAAAATATCTTTTATTTCTACCCATTTTAGATAGAAATAAAAGACATTTAACCTAATACTATATTAGAACGTACTCGACTTAATGTTTCGGGAGTCATCTGCAAATAGCTTGCAATATAAACCAATGGGGCACGAAGTGTTACTTGCGTAGCCAGTTTACACATTTTGCGATATCTGTCTTGCGCAGTTTCAAACCTAAGTAAATCTGCATGTATCTGTGAGAGGATTAATGACTCCTCCAATATTTTCCTATACAATATTTGTATATTCACATTATGCAGAGCAACTTCCTCCAAACGCGCTTTTGGTAAAGCATATATCAATACAGGCTCCAAAGCCTCCACCTGCAGACTCGTAGGTTCTTCTTTAAAAAGGCTTTCTATACACATAACGATATTGCCCTCAACAGCCATATGCTCTGTAACTTCTTTACCTTTTTTAAAATAGAATTGCCTGACAAGCCCCTTCTCTATATAGTAAATGTGCTTACATATCTCGCCCTCACTTAGAATCATCTGCCCCTTTGCAAATTTCATCGGCACAAGGATATTCTCTAATATGTCTAGCTCATCATGAGTCATCGTACTATATTTACGCGCAAGCTCACGTGCAATGTCCCGTGTTGTTTTCAATACTTCCTTCATTGTGTCCTCCTTCTTCTTGATTAAGATTAATCCAATTTTAATACTGCAAGAAAAGCCTTCTGGGGTACTTCTACATTACCGATTTGCTTCATTCTCTTCTTTCCTTTCTTCTGCTTTTCAAGAAGTTTGCGCTTACGGCTGACATCTCCTCCATAACACTTTGCTGTTACGTCTTTTCTGACACATTTAATTGTTTCTCTTGCTATTATTTTTGCTCCGATAGCAGCCTGAATTGCAATATCAAATTGCTGACGCGGAATCAGCTCCTTCAACTTTTCACACATACGTCGCCCAAAGGTTGCAGCATTATCCTGATGAGTTAAAGTAGACAATGCATCTACAGGCTCACCATTCAACAATATGTCAAGTTTGGCAAGTTTTGAAGGACGGAAGCAGTCAACATGATAATCAAAAGACGCATAACCCTTTGATACACTTTTTAATTTATCATAAAAGTCTATGACGATTTCGCCCAAAGGAATCATAAAATGAAGTTCAACTCTATTGCCACTAACATATTCTTGATTTATGAGCTCACCTCGCTTGTCAAGACACAATTTCATTATCGGGCCAATGAAATTAGAACTTGTTATTATTGAGGCTCTGATATATGGTTCCTCTATATGGTCTATCAATGTGCTGTCAGGTAGTCCTGACGGATTATGTACTTCTTTAACATTGCCGTGCTTATCATAAACCATATATGAAACGTTCGGCACTGTTGTTATCACGTCCATATCAAACTCACGGTCAAGACGCTCCTGAACTATCTCCATATGAAGAAGTCCCAAGAAGCCGCATCTGAAGCCGAAGCCTAACGCTACAGACGATTCCGGTGAGAAAGTCAAAGACGCATCATTAAGCTGCAACTTCTCTAATGATGCTCTCAAATTTTCATAATCCGACGGGTCTATAGGATAAACGCCAGCAAACACCATTGGTTTCACTTCCTGGAATCCAGAGATAGCTTTCTCACATGGACGTGCCACATGCGTAATAGTATCACCGACCTTAACCTCCTTACTGTCTTTTATACCGCTGATAATGTATCCGACATCTCCAGTTGACAGCCTTTGTCGCGGAATCATATCCATTTTTAATACGCCAACTTCGTCAGCAGTATACTCCATTCCGGTATTGTAAAACTTAACTTTATCACCTTTTGCTATACTGCCATTTTCAATCTTGAAATAAGCAATAATTCCCCTGAAAGAATTGAATACAGAATCAAAAATAAGAGCCTGTAGAGGGGCATCAGGATTACCTGACGGATGAGGAATACGTTCTACAACTGCATTAAGAATTTCCGGAATACCTTCACCGGTTTTTCCTGACGCACGAATTATTTCCGTTCTGTCACAACCCAACAAGTCTACAATTTCATCTTCAACTTCGTCGGGCATAGCAGAAGGCATATCTATTTTGTTTATAACAGGAATAATTTCCAAATCATGCTCTAACGCCATATAAAGGTTACTAATAGTTTGAGCCTGAACACCCTGAGTTGCATCAACAACCAGCAAGGCTCCTTCACATGCAGCTATACTACGTGAAACTTCATAAGAGAAATCGACATGCCCCGGAGTGTCAATAAGATTAAGTATGTATTTTTCTCCGTTCAGCTCATACTCCATTTGTATTGCATGGCTTTTGATTGTTATTCCACGTTCACGCTCTAGATCCATATCATCAAGCATCTGACCTTCTGTTATTTGAATGGTTTTTGTATACTCAAGAAGTCGGTCAGCTATAGTTGATTTTCCGTGGTCAATATGTGCGATTATACAGAAGTTTCTTATTTCGTTCATCAGTAATTTATTTTTGGAACGCAAATATACAAAAAAATGCATTTCGTTCCTAATAAATTAGCCGTTTTTATGAATAAAATAAAAAAAACAATATACATTGGTTCTTATCAAAAGATATTAATTACTTTTGCAAACAAAATAAAGAGGATTTATGAAAAAGTATTTGTTTATTCCATTTGTTGCCGTCTTTCTGGCCTCATGCCATGAAAGCCTCGAGGAAAGGGCCGAGCGTGAAGCCAAAGAGTTTACCAAAAAGAATTGTCCCATGAAAGTATCTGAATATGTCACAAACGATAGTATGACATACGAAAAAGACTCCCGCACGATACACTATTATTACTCAATAAAGGGCAAGGCTGATACAACTGCATTAGACAAGAAGCAGGCGAAAGCAGAGCTGATAAAAGGAATAAAAGATGCGACAGGAATACGCAACTACAAAGAAAACGGTTTCAACTTTGCATACACTTACTATTCAACGAAGAACAAAGGCCAAATACTATTGGATGTAAAAATCACTCCAAAAGAATACAATACCAAATAGGATCAAACCTGATATATAATTTTGCCGTTAACCCAAGTTCTAAGTACATTTGGATTAACGGCAAAAAATTTGACTATTTATTACTTATAAAGTTCATCAATAGCCCTACAAAGCTGATCAGGACAACTTGTCGCCTTGTAGCCACAACGTATTCCGTCTAACCGCGCTTTAACATCGTTGACATTCATCCCTCTTACCAAGGAACATATTCCCTGTAAGTTTCCGTTGCAGCCGCCTTCAAAGCTAACGTCTACTATGCAGTCATTATCATCAACCTTTAGATTAATCATCTGGCTGCAAGTGCCTGAAGTCTTATAAGATATACTTTTCATTATTACAAAAAGTCAAGGAATGATTATTCCGGTTTCATGTTTGTATAAACGTTCTGAACATCGTCATCATCCTCAAGCAGCTCAACCATCTTATCGATAGTTTCACGCTCTTCCGGCGTAACGTCTTTCAGGTCGTTAGGTATGCGTGTAAACTCAGCACCGGTAACTTCAAAGCCGTTCTCTTCAAGGTGTTTCTGAATTTCACCGAAACATTTCGGATCGCCATAGATGGTTATTTCACCAGATTCCTCATCTGTGTCGTATTCGTCATCAACACCATAATCGATAAGATCAAGTATCAGCTCATCCATTTCAACACCATCCTTTTTCTTGAATGTGAACACACATTTATGATCAAAAAGGAAAGACAGACTTCCCATTGTGCCGAGGTTGCCGCTGAATTTATTAAATATAGCTCTTACGTTTCCTACCGTACGTGTTGTGTTGTCTGTGGCAGCATCAACAAATATGGCTATTCCGTGAGGACCATATCCCTCATATGTAACCTCCTTATAATCACTCTGATCCTTACCCATAGCGTTTTTGATTGCACGCTTAACATTCTCAAGCGGCATATTCTCACGCTTAGCGTTAAGAATGATAGAACGAAGATGAGGATTGTTGTCCGGATCCGGTCCACCTGCTTTCACAGCTATAGCGATCTGCTTACCAATTTTTGTAAATGTTCTGGCCATGTGGCCCCATCTCTTTAATTTCGTAGCTTTACGATACTCAAACGCTCTTCCCATTATATCTATATTTTAATATTCAACAAAAGTTTTATCTAAGTTCGGCTTTAAGCTCTTTCTTCAAGTTAGCTATAATCTTTGTCATTATAGCATCTATCTGCTTGTCGTTCAATGTCTTGCTTTCATCTTGCAGGATAAAGTTGACAGCATAGCTCTTTTTGCCTTCCGGAAGATTCTTACCTTCATAAACATCGAAAAGGTCAACTTCCTTAAGGAATTTCTTTTCAGACTGATATGCAATACGTTCAATTGCTTCAAACTTTACATCCTTATCGAGCAACAAAGCCAGGTCACGGCTCACAGCAGGATATTTGCTTATCTCGCGGAAGCTTATTGTCGATTTTCTTACAGCCTTTGTAACAGCAGTCCAATTGATATCTGCATAATAGACCTCGTTATCTATGCCCATAGCCTTTTGCAGCTTCTTGCATATAATGCCTAACTCTGCCAGAAGTTTGCCTCCACGATTCATGACAGAAAGTCCCTTATGGTAAATATTATTAGAACTTTCCTTGAAAACAACGCCTCCTAATGGCAAACCAATACGGCGGAATATATTCAACACATGAGCTTTAAGTTCAAAGAACGAAGAATCTTCATCTGCATGAATCCAGCTTCCTGACACTCGCTTACCTGTTATCCATAGTCCAAGATGTGTTTCTTCCTTATAAGCCTGCATTGGATTGTCATTGTTCTTCTTTTCGGGAGAATAATGATAAACATTGCCGAACTCAAAGAATTTAAGATCAGGATTCTTTCTGTTTGCATTGTATGCTATGCTCTCCAAGCCGCCGAAAAGCAACGTTCCTCTTAAAACATTCAGGTCAGAACTCAGCGGATTCATAATCTTAACAAGATTTTCCTGACTATAACAATTAAGGTCTGTATAATATGCAGCCTTTGTCAGAGAATTGTTAAGAATCTCGTTAAAGCCATCACCTACGAGCTGTTCGCCTATAAGGTTTTCAAGCTTATGCTTATTGTCTTCATCGCCCTTAATAACCAATGAGCTTTTAAGCTGTGTAGAGATTTCCACATTATTATAACCATATATTCGGAGAATGTCCTCTACAACGTCACATGGACGCTGAACATCAACACGATATGGCGGCACGCACAGTTCAAGACCTTCAGAAGTTTCGCTTTCTATCTTCATTTCAAGGCTTGTAACAATGCTTTTAACCGTTTCTGCAGGTATTTCCTTTCCCACAAGGCTATTGACATAGTCATATTTCAATGACACCTTGAAGTCCTGTATTGGCTCCGGATAAACATCCTTTATCTCCATTGAAACCTTACCACCGGCAAGTTCCTTACACATTATGGCGGCTTGTTTCAAAGCATAAATTACTCCATTGGGATCAATACCACGTTCAAATCTGAACGACGCATCGGTGCTAAGTCCATGACGGCGCGCGCTCTTTCTAATCCATGTCGGATGGAAATATGCACTTTCAAGAACTACATTTGTAGTTGAATCATATGTACCACTACCCTTTCCACCAAACACACCGGCTATACACATGGCATCTTCCTCGTTGCATATCGCGAGGTCATGATTGCTCAGCTTGTGCTCCTCGCCATCCAGCGTAACAAATGGCGTGCCTTCCGGCATTGTCTTAACGACAATATGATGTCCTTTAACCATGTCCGCATCAAAGCAGTGCAGCGGCTGTCCATAGGCCATCATGATGTAGTTTGTAATGTCAACTATATTATTTATCGGTCTCAGACCAATTGTGCGTAATTTATTCTGAAGCCACTCAGGACTTTCCTTTACGTCACATCCTGTAATACTTACACATGCATAACGCTTGCAGGCCTCGTTGTTTTCAATGGTTACTTCTACAGGCAAATCTTCATTGTCAACACAGAATGCTTCACAATCAGGACGATGAAGTGATGTTTTGTATCCATTTTGCACGAGCCAAGCGTACAAATCACGCGCTACGCCCCAGTGAGAAAGGGCATCTGCCCTGTTGGCTGTTATATCTACTTCTATCAGCCAGTCGCTTTCCAGATTATAATATTCTGCAGCAGGCATACCGACCTTAGTATCTTCAGGCAAAACTATTATGCCGTTATGATCTGTGCCAACGCCTATTTCGTCTTCAGCACAAATCATTCCAAAGCTTTCCACTCCGCGTAATTTTGATTTTTTAATGACAAATTCCTTGTCACCATCATACAACACGCATCCTAAGTCTGCAACAATAACTTTCTGACCGGCAGCAACATTTGGTGCGCCACAAACAATTTGCGACGGAGTCTCACGACCCAAATCAACGGTCGTAACATGCAGATGATCAGAATTTGGATGCATTTCACATGTAAGCACCTTGCCTACATACAGGCCTTTCAGGCCGCCTTTGATGCTTTGAACCTCCTCAAGAGCATCAACTTCAAGACCTTCTGACGTAAGTGCGTCACACACTTCTTGTGGAGTCAGGTCGAAATCGACATACTCTTTGAGCCACTTATAAGATATATTCATTGAAATTAGTTTTATACTTTCCTTTAATCGGACGCAAAAGTACTAATTTTAAATCATTTATACAAACGTTTCAAATAAAAACTGACTTATGTATTACCTGATATTCCATGCAAATAAAAACATAGCAATAGACCGGCAAACATTCCGTATATCAAGTAAACGTATATTAACCTAATGTCAGTTAAATTATCGCATTTGTGTTAAATTCAAGCCTTATATTTCATATTATTTCCAATATTTGGCTATAGTTTTCTGCGAAACAGACACAAAACAACACCGATATAACAGCCTGAATATCAGATACTTATAATATCACTTAGAGAACACATAAAAAAACGCACCTATAATATACCGCCTTTTACCGGCTAATTAAGCATGTTTCATAACACAAATCAATGTGTTTTGACTTATAAAACAATATGTTTTTGTGTAGAAATAATCATAAATCAATGATAACATCCCTACTAAAAAACAGAAAAACCGAACAGAAACTGTCCTATCGGTATTACTTATCGAACAAAAGCAAAGCTAGAGTACACGCAACAAAAGTGTTAACGCAAATCCGTCGAAAGTTAATTTTTGCATACAGCAATGTTAACCAGCCTTAAACCCGCTAAAAACGACATTGTTTGATTAAGACACAAAATGCAAATTATATGACACTACAATTTGCCTTAACACAGATTATTATATGCAATAAAAATACTTATTAAGCAATCTGTAATGTTGCAAATTTGCAAATTAAACATTAATTTTGCAATTATGAATACTAGTTTTGACACCAGCAATAGCCCCTTAGTAAGTTTTATTATTACATGCAGAAACCTGCCTGTAAAACAAATAACAGAATGCCTAGACAGCATCACAGGCCTATCGCTTAGAACACAAGAGAAAGAAATAATCGTTATCGACGACGGTTCTGATGTTTCGATAATTGACTGTTTAGAAAAATATCGCGATGAAATAATATATGTCAGACAGAAAAAGAACGGCGTCAGTTCAGCAAGAAACCTTGGCTTAAGAATGGCCTCTGGTAACTTTATACAATTTATAAATGGTGAAGACAAACTAATCCCTGATGCATACGAACATTGTTTGGATATAGTCAGATATAACGTACCCGATATTGTACTGTTCAACTCCTCCGGTAAAAAGAAGGAAACGTCATCTTTTTACATACCGGAGCCTATGGATGGTGCCCACTATATGCGTCATAACAATCTTCATGCCACGGCATGGGGTTATATATTTAACCGAAAAATATTGTTGGACTTACGTTTCAACCCAAGCTTATTGAATACGGATGAAGAATTCACCCCACAACTTTTTCTACGTGCTGAAAAAGTTTACAGCACAGACATTGTCGCCTATTCATACAAGAAACGACCATCTGATTCGATAAAGAATAAAGATCCCCGACTTATACTAAAACGCCTGAATGACATAGAACACATTATATTTCATTTGAAAGAACTATCTGAACAATTGCCAATCGCAGACAGCCAGGCATTACAAAGACGTGTTTCACAACTTACGATTGATTACATCTTCAGCATTATAAGGCTTACACGTTCTTCTAAACAGCTTAGCTCACGCTTGAAACGCCTTGAAGATTGCGGACTGTTCCCATTGCCGGATAAAAGATATAGTCGCAGTTACACTATATTAAGAAAACTGACTAAGAACAGAATGCTGCGGAAATGCTTGTCTTTGGTTCTAAAATAAAGATTGGTCTTCATATATTTTTAATCATAAAAGCCCATTGAACGGAAGACTGTAACCAATTGTAAAAGATATAGAATAGTTCTTTTCATACAAAAGACATTCACCAATAAAATGTAATAAAGCCGAAAAAGAATATTAAAATATTTCTCTTTCGGCTTAATTGCTAAGATACTAAGGCATAAACATTGCCCAATTATCCAAAATTATCATACATTATAGATTCTGGTTCAACTCCAAGACTGTCGAGCATCTTTACTACTGCATTACTCATTGGACCAGGACCACACATATAATATTCAATATCCTCAGGAGAGTCGACAAACTTAAGATAAGTATCATACATTACCTGATGTACAAATCCTGGTGTATATTTTACACCGGCCTTATCTGCCTCTGGATCCGGTCTATCCAATGCCAGATGGAAATGGAAATTATCAAACTCCTTCTCTAATTCCAAGAAATCATTAAGATAGAACACTTCTGCAAGCGACCTTGCTCCGTAAAAATAATGAAGTTCACGATCTCTAACATTCAACGTTTTCGTCATATGCATTATCTGTGAACGCAAAGGAGCCATACCAGCTCCGCCGCCAACCCAAATCATTTCTTTCTTGCTGTTGAAAATAGGATGGAAATCTCCATAAGGTCCGCTCATTATTACCTTATCACCAGGTTTACGACTAAAAATATAGGATGACGCTATTCCTGTAGGAACATCCTGAAAGCCGACCTGAGGCCTTGGTTTGAATGGAGGCGTGGCAATACGGACTGTAAGCATGATCCTGTCGCCTTCTGCAGGATAATTTGCCATTGAATATGCCCTAATTGTTGGTTCTGGATTATTTGCCTTTAGCGAGAATATATTAAACTTCTCCCACATAGGAAGAAATTTTTCCCCTATGCTGTCTTTGTCAATATCCTTGTCATAATCAATACAATCATATGCAGGTATTTTAATTTGAGCATATGATCCTGGAACGAAGTCCATATGCTCGCCTTCAGGAAGGGCAACAATAAATTCTTTAATAAAAGAACTTACGTTTTTGTTGCTGATTACAGTACATTCCCACTCCTTTACGCCCAAAACACTTTCTGGAACTCTAATCTTTAAATTACCCTTCACCTTGCATTGACATCCAAGTCGCCAATGATCTTTTATTTGCTTACGTGTAAAGTGTGGTTTTTCTGAATCAAGAATTTCCCCACCTCCTTCAAGCACCTGAAGCCTGCATTGTCCGCAGCTTGACTTTCCACCACAGGCAGACGGAAGGTATATACCATTTTCTGTCAGTGTAGACATCAGCGACGCTCCTTGAGGCACCGATATAGTTGTCTTGTCATTTATATTGATACTGACATTGCCGCTTGGCGACAAATAGCGCTTTGCAATCAGCAAAATAGTAACGAGCAAAAGAATTATTATAAGAAATACTGCTATACTCGTAAAAATAAACTGTACCATATTAAATTTATATTTTAAATCCAGAAAAACACATCATTGCCATCGCCATGAGACCTACCGTTATAAATGTAATGCCTAGCCCTTGCAAGGGACGTGGCACATCACAATATTGCATTTTTTCTCTTATAGCTCCCATAGAAACAATTGCTAAGGTCCAGCCAATTCCGCTACCTGCCGCATATACCACAGCATCTACAACAGAACCGATATACTGAGAATTAGACGGATCAAGATTTATTCGCTGCTGCATAAATAAGGACGCTCCCATAATAGCACAGTTAACAGCTATCAAAGGTAAAAATATTCCTAAAGAAGAATATAAAGATGGTGAGAATCTTTCTACAACCATCTCCACAAGTTGCGTTATTCCTGCTATAACGGCAATAAATAGAATAAAGCTCAAATATGACAAATCAACGCCTTCCGCAAGACAGTCTGGTCCTAATACATAGACCTGCAACAAATAGTCAACAGGTACAGTGATAATAAGAACAAAAGTAACTGCCACACCAAGCCCCAATGAGGTCTTAACATTTTTTGAAACAGCTAGAAACGAACACATTCCAAGAAAGAATGCGAAAATCATATTGTCAACAAATATTGACCTGAAAAATAAACTTATAATGTGATCCATAACAAATATCTTATTCAAAACATTTAATCTTTTTCGGAAAAGAATGCCCTATGTATCCAAATAACACAACCCAGAAGTATCAATGCCATAGCCGGCATTGTCATCATACCGTTATTAATATAACCGGCATCATAGAAACTGTCAGGAATAATCTGTATTCCCAACAAAGAACCTCTACCAAGAAATTCTCTCACAGCACCGACTATTACCAATATCATCGCATATCCAAGACCGTTTGACAAACCGTCTATAAAGCTTGGAATGGGTTTATTTATCATGGCAAAAGCTTCCAGACGTCCCATTAATATACAGTTTGTAATAATAAGACCGACATATACAGACAACTGCACACTTACGTCATATGCCACAGCCTTTAGAATCTGACTTACTATAGTTACTAATGCCGCAACAACTACAAGCTGGACTATAATTCTGATTCGGTTGGGTATGGTATGTCTTATAAGAGATATTATTACATTTGAGAAAGCCGTAATGATTGTTACAGCAAGCCCCATAACTATCGCAGGTTTCAATTGAGAAGTAACAGCCAAGGCAGAACAAATACCAAGGACCTGAACAAGTATAGGATTATCTACACTCAACGGCGTGGTGAAAATCTTTTTATTTTCTTTTGAAATTAACTTTCCCATAACACATTATTTTTTATTTGTCATTAAGAAAACTCATATATTTGCCTAAACAATCCTTTAGCATTAAGTCAACACCATTAGATGTCAATGTCGCTCCAGTTATGCCATCACATTGCGTGTGTTTGTCTTTAACGTCATTCTTTTTTACCACAGAAAGAGCTATACCGGAAACACCATCTTTTGTAAGTTTTTTACCGATAAACTGTTTTTGCCATTCTATATTATCTTTAATTTCTGCACCCAAGCCTGCCGTTTCGCTTTCATGTGTGAAATATGCTCCGAAAACGGTGTTCTTGTCATAATCAATTGCTATATATCCGCTTATCGGTCCCCAAAGGCCCATTCCATATACGGGTATAACATATTTTGTTTCATTATTAATCTTGCAGACATACAAAGCAAGACGTCCAGCTTTGAAGTCTGCACTATTTAATTTAAATCCGGCCTGCTCTCCTCCTTTTGTTCCTTTTGTCAAAATCTGATTATCGGAGTTTATAACATCATCACTTTCTACAATACTTTTGTATTGTTCAGCTACCTCATTATCACTAAGCCCACGAATATTAAGTGCTGCCAATATCTGCTTTTTCTTATCTAATGCTACGTTTACATCTTGTGCAGGCTTCAGATAACTTGAAATAAATGCAAGCAAAAAAGCAACAACAACAACAATTATCGCAGAATAAACGATGGTATAAATATTTGAATTAGTATTCAATATCTTTTTATCTTTTGCCATAATGCTATTAATTTAGATTTTTTGTGAAGTACGCTTAGCTCTCTTTGAAATATTGTGCTGAACAACACAATGATCAATAAGAGGCGCAAACATATTCATTAATAATATGGAGAGCATCATTCCCTCCGGATATCCTGGATTCATAATCCTTATTGCTATTGCAACAACGCCAATAAGAAATCCATAGATATATTTTCCGGTTTCAGTCCTTGCAGATGTAACAGGGTCAGTAGCCATAAACACAGCACCAAAGCAGAAGCCTCCAAGGAACAAATGTTCATACCATGTAATAGATGTCATACCTAATTCTTTAAAGACAAAGGCCATAAATGCCCCGCCAAAGAAGACACTTAACATTGTCTTCCAACTTGCGATGCCCGTAAACAATAGTATTAATGCTCCTATGCCTATAGCAATTACGCTTGTTTCACCAATAGAACCAGGTATTAAACCAACAATAAGCTCACGAAGGTCATATCCAATACTCATATTCTGTGCTGTCAGAGCCAAAGGTGTTGCCTGCGTAAATGTATCAGGCAAGACATTACCCAAACCAAATATTGTGTCATTTGCTATCCACACGCTGTCACCACTCATTTCTGTTGGATAAGAGAAAAATAAAAATGCACGTGCTCCCAACGCCACATTAAAGATATTCATACCTGTACCGCCAAAAATCTCCTTTACAAAGATTACAGAAAACGCGACAGCAATAGCCAATATCCACAGCGGGCAATTAATTGGTATAATTAAAGGTATTAATATTCCACTAACAAGATAACCTTCTTGAATTTCTTCCCCTTTCATCTGAGCCCAAATAAACTCGATGCCCAAGCCAACAATATAACTAACAAGAATTTTAGGCAAAACGGCGAGAAATCCATATATGAAGAGATCAAAAAAAGTTGCATCAGCCAACCGGCCAGCAGCCAAATAATTCTGATAACCGACATTATACATACCAAATAATAAAGCGGGCAGCAATGCTATCACGACAATGCTCATAATACGCTTTGAATCAATAGCGTCATGTATATTTGTCCCCGTCTTTGATGTGGAATTTGGAACATATAAAAATGTTTCTATACCTTCAAAAACACTACGAAAACAATGGAGCTTTCCATCATCCTCAAATAAAGGCTTTATTTTATCTAAATAATTTCTCAACATATTAAGTAATATTTAAGCATTCTCTTTACGCAACATATCCAACCCTCTTCTCACTATATCTTGAAGTTCCAGTTTTGAAGAATCAACAAATTCAGGCAAAGCAAAATCTTCAGGAGAGACTTCGTATATACCCAATGCTTCCATTTTGTCAATATCTCCAACAATTATTGCTTTTATAAGATATTCACCTAAAATATCCATGGGCAATACGCTGTCATACTCTCCACTCATTATCATATTTCTTCTGCCACCTTTTACTCTCGCATCTAATGCATATTCTTTATTCTTCGTCAACCAGCTAAAATAGCTTCTATTAACAGAATAGTCCTTGAAACGCGGCATAATCCATCCAAACAGTTCATTTGTATCATCACCTTCAGGAATCACAGTCAGTTCTGAAGCATGAGCATCTACAAAATCATTTAAAGAACACTTACGTCCTGTAAGTACATTTCCATTAATGATTCTGACATTTCTTTCGTGTGAAATTTTATCTTTCAATAAAGTTTCTATCTTCTGCCCTACCAAGACATCAGCATAACAAGGCTCATGCACTTCACTTCCAACAATAGCTATTGTGTGATGTAAGTCCACTTTACCTTTATTAAATAATCTTCCAATATAAATGACAGTAGTAGGATCTACGGTCCAAACAACATCTCCCTTATTCACAGGATTAATATGATTTATCTGAACGCCTACATTACCTGCCGGGCACGGACCATCAAATATGTTTACCTCAACATCCTTCACACGGCGCAAACTTTCAGAACACTGATTACGTCCAATGCCCAAATATGTCTTCGATATCCTTGATAAAGCAGTCAAACCCGTTTGAAAATCTATTTCATTACCTGTCAGTTCATACTCAAAATCACAAGCAAGGGGTTTATCGCGTAATGCGCTAATAAATATTCCTTTTGGCAAAACATCTGGATTTGTAGATATCGCATAAGGTAATTGATTTATATAACCGAAAAGCCCAGCACGCAGCAATGAGTCGATTATTTCTTTCGAAGAGACATCATTAACATTTCTTACTCCAAAATCAACGTATTCCTGATTTTCGTCCAAACTAATAACAACCTGTAAAACCTTTCTTCTTTCACCTCGTACAATTGAAGAAACATTTCCACTGACAGGAGAAGAAAAACCCACTGATGGGAATTGCTTATTGACAAATAAGATTTCACCTGCTTTTACATGTTCACCTTCTTTCACAACAACTTTAGGCTGTATTCCGGGAAAAGAATCCGGGCAAAGCGCAACTTCTTTGCCAATATTGATTTTCATTTTTACTTTCTCGGCCTTGCCTTTAAGGTGAATGTCTAATCCTTTACGTAATTTAATAACTTTTGTCATAGTGTCAGTTAAAAGAACTGGATATTTTAATTTATTATGGCGCAAATCTACATAAAATCAACGTAAAAAACGAACAAAATTTAAGAAAAGTGTATTATTTACATGCGCAATAACTAATCTAAATAAATCAAAAATTAAAGTTTGTGCTATCCAAACAAATTAATCATACTCATAATACATCCAATGTAAATGTTGTTTACACCATTTTCCATATTTTATTCGTTTATTACAATGAATTCATGTATTTTTGTAGGAAATTTCGAAATGGCTATACCACTTTTGCCTTTAAACATTCATTAAATCATAACGAATATTGAAAACATTAAAGCATATTGTTAATGGGATATTATGGACTGCAATAATTGGATATTGGTCTATAATCATATTTATTCATATACCGTTTATACAAAATTGGTTCGGTACACGCATAAGTAATGCCCTATCAACAAAACTCAACACACATGTAAGCATTGGAAATGTTGACTTAGGTTTTCTAAATAGAATAATTATCGATGACGTTGAAATATATGATCAGACATCAAAAAAAATGATTTCTGCATCACGCCTTGCAGCAAAAATAGACTATTATCAACTAATTAAAAACGGATGTATATATATATCTTCTGCACAGATATTTGGATTTGACGGGAACTTTTACAAAAAGACTAACACTTCAAAACCAAATTACCAATTCGTATTAGACTCACTTTCATCTAAAGATAAAAATAAAAAATCAAATTTAAAGCTAAGTATTAATTCATTAATAATCCGACATGGCGCCATTCGTTATGATATCTATGACGCACCTTATACATCATCACATTTCAATCTCAAACACATCAAATTAAATGACATCAGCGCTCATATTATTATTCCATATTACACACAGGACAGCACCTACATTTCTGTAAAAAAATTATCCTTTAAAGAGTCTTCAGGCTTAGACTTGAGAAGGTTATCGTTTGATTTCTCTTTCAATAAGAAGTGCGCTAAGCTTCATAATTTCAACTTATCTTTACCAAACTCCAAAATTGAATCTGAATCACTATCTTTAGTTTACAAAACAATTAACGGCAAAATCGACAATAAGACCATCGCTTATTCAGGAGCCATAAATATCAATAGAATTAATTTTTCTGACCTAAAATGCCTTCTGCCTAGAATTAAACATAACATCACGCCCTTATCATCAAAAGCCACATTTACAGGAACTTACAATAGTATTAACATAGAAAGCTTTAATCTGCATTCTATAGATAAAGGATTAGTCTTTATTGGTAATGGCAAGCTAAAAAAAGATAAAAACGGTTTCATTTGGAATGCTAATATCAGAAAGATAGAAAGTTCTGCTGAATGGATTGCACATACTATCAAAGAAATAAATCCAAATACAAAATTACCTGATTTTATAAATAGTATAGGTAAAATCTACTATACCGGCAACACTAATGGACATGATAAATATATATCGATTAATGGTAATTTAAAAACTGACATAGGAAATATTTTAGTCAAATTAAGCAAAAATGTTAACGACATTTATGCCAATATTGATACAGATAATATTAATTTGGGCAAATTATTTCCCAATAAGCATTTTGGGCAAATCTCATCAAAAATAATAGTTAAATACAATAACATATCAAAAACAAATAAAAACATATATATTGATGGCATTTTTCCAAGATTTGAATATAATAATTACCAATACAAGAATATAATTGTAAAAGGATTATATGACAAAAATATATTTGATGGCCTTTTCAAATTGGATGACCCCAATGGGCAAATAAACATTGAGGGCAGACTATCAACAGATCTATCAAAAGAAACATCCATAATTGCATCTGTCAGAAATTTGAATTTGTCAAAACTTAATATTACAAATAAATGGAAAGATACAAAATTCAATTTTGATATAAACTCAAACATAACTTATAATCATCAAAATATAAATCCGTTTAATGGTAATTTAGCCATAAAAGATTTCACAATGGTTTCCTCATCGGATTTATATACAATCAAAACAATAAGCTTAAATGCTTGTCAAGATTCAATGTCACTGCAAAGCGATTTTGGAAATATCGCTATAAATGGCCAATATAATATTAGCACATTAGCTAAAAGTATAAACAATTTGCTCCATGAAAAATTACCGACAATGTTTATGGAGCAGCCTAATGTATGCAATAAATTTCAAATTAAAGCAAATATATCTAATTCTGAATGGGTTAATAAATTTTTCAACGTTCCTTTAGAGTTAAAAGCGCCGATGAACTTAACCGCTACAATCAATGACGAAAAGAAGACATTTTCAATGTATTGTAAGGCGGATAAAATTATATACAAAAATAATCCTTATGAAAATATCTTCATTAATGCCCATACCCCTAACGATACATTATTATTAGAAGGTAAAATTGATAAAATCATGAACAATGGTCAAAAGTTGTCTCTTGATTTAAATTTAAGTACCATTAACGACAAATTATTAACAGAGATTAAATGGAACAACAATCAAAGTAAGCCTTTTTTAGGATCTCTAAATGCAGAAACGAGATTTATTAAGAATGATACAGGTAAACCAGACATCAGCGTTGACATCAAGCCTTCAGATATACTTATCAATGATACCACATGGCATGTACAACCTGCAAGCATAAAATACAATAATGGCAATTTAATGATAGATCATTTTTCTATTGAGCATAATAAACAACATATCAAAATATATGGTATGGCAACAAAGGATTTGTCAGATTCAATCGTTGTCGACATGCAAGATGTTGATGTCAATTATGTATTGAATTTGGTAAATTTTCATTCTGTCGACTTTAAAGGCTATTCAACAGGCAAAGCTTTTATCAAATCTGTTTTTTACGATCCTGAGTTATATGCAAATCTAAATATCAGTCAATTCAAATTTCAAGATGGCCGTATGGGAGATTTAGCTGCCCACGTATCATGGAATAAATCAGAAAAACAAATTGATATCAACGCTATAGCTAAAGATAAAGATAATGTAGAAACCAGAATTGAAGGTTATGTTTCTCCTGACAGGAATTATATTGATTTAAACATTGGTGCAAGGAATACAAACATTGAATTTCTTGAAGGCTTTTGTGGATCATTTATGAATAATATTATAGCTAATGCAAACGGAAGCGTTAGACTACATGGTCCATTAAACAACATTAATCTAACAGGAAATCTCGTAACAAATGGCAGCATAAGAATAATCCCCTTAAATACAACTTATACGTTAATAAACGACACGATACGATTCCGTCCTGACAATATTATCTTTGCTGCAGACACAATAAGAGACAGAAATGGAAATATTGGTATCGTCAGCGGGGCACTCCACCATAAACATTTAACAAACCTAACATACGATTTAAACATAAGGACTCACAACCTGCTGTGTTATGACACACAAAGTTATTCTAATAATACATTTTACGGTACTGCATACGGCACCGGACTATGTACGATAAAAGGAGGTAACGGAAGAATAGACATAGATATAAATATTACTCCGGAAAAAGGCTCCTTTATAGAATATAATGCCGCAAGTCCTGAAACAATATCAGACCAGCAATTTATTACATGGCATGACAAAACGGCAATCAGCCAAACAGTTAGTAAAGACTCTATAGCCAAAGAGTCTGTCAAGGAAGCTGCTGAGATTGACAAACCTTCTGATTTATATATTAACTTCCTCGTTAATATGAATCCAGATGCGACATTACGCGTATTAATGGACCAGTCAAACTATGACTATATTGCTTTAAACGGAACTGGCAGCATTCGTGCCACATACTTTAACAAAGGCTCATTTAACATGTTTGGTACATACCAAATTGAAAATGGTATATATAAACTTACGATACAAAATATAATTAAGAAAATCTTCCAATTCCAGAATGGTGGCACCATTGTATTCGGAGGCGACCCTTACAATGCATCACTTGACCTTAAAGCCTTATACACCGTAAATAGTGTGCCTCTTTCTGACTTGCAAATCGGCAATAGCTTCTCGAGCAACAACATCAGGGTAGATTGTATCATGAATATTAGCGGTACGCCACAAACACCTCACATCGACTTTGACCTTGACCTGCCAACCGTAAGCAATGAGGCAGAACAGATGGTTCGCACTGTAATTAATAGTGAAGAAGAAATGAATCAGCAAGTTGTATATTTATTAAGCATTGGACGATTTTATATGCAAGACAACAACAATTCATCAAACCAAGAAAATCAACAGAACCAAACAAGCCTTGCAATGCAGAGTTTGCTGAGCGGAACAATAAGCCAGCAAATAAACTCTCTTCTAGGAAATCTGGTTAAAAACAACAATTGGACATTTGGAGCCAATATTAGCACCGGTGATGAAGGTTTCAACAATGCAGAATATGAAGGCTTATTATCCGGAAGACTATTAAACAACCGTCTGATAATTAACGGACAGTTTGGATATCGCGATAACGCAAATGCTACGACATCGTTTATCGGTGACTTCGATGTGAATTATTTGCTACTTCCAAATGGAAATATATCGCTCAAAGTCTACAATCAAACAAATGATCGATATTTTACTAAATCATCATTAAATACTCAGGGAATTGGACTAATCATGAAAAAAGACTTCAACTCACTAATGGAATTATTTGGATTTAAAAGAAAAAACAGAAAAAGTATTTTACAAGACAAATAATTATCCATTAAATGGAATCGGACATAAAGCAATTCCCCCCTATTATGTATTTTAAATAAACAGCCCATCTCTTTCCTATATTTAGACGGGCTGTTTATTTATCTAAAACAATTACAATTCTACTGGAACATATTCTAAATTGAAGACATCTGCAACGGCCTTATTAGTTACCTTACCTTCAACAATATTCAATCCCTTGCATAAAGCAGCATCATCCTTGCATGCTTTCTTCCACCCTTTATCAGCTAAAGCCAAGGCATACTTCAGTGTTGCATTAGTCAAGGCATATGTTGATGTGTTTGGCACCGCTCCGGGGATATTAGCTACAGCATAATGTACAATTCCATCAACGACATACACAGGATCGCTATGCGTTGTTGGATGTGATGTTTCAAAACATCCTCCCTGATCAATAGCAACGTCAACCAAAACCGTTCCAGGCTCCATTATCTTTAACATGTCTTTTGTAATCAAATGAGGGGCTTTATCACCGGGAATAAGCACAGCACCAATAACGATGTCAGCATCCTTAATCTCATTAACGACATTATGATGCGAAGAATATATAGCATTAACATTTGCAGGCATCGTAATTGACAATTCTCGCAGTAAGCTTAAAGAAATGTCTGTTATAACCACATCTGCACCCATTCCTGCAGCAACACGTGCTGCAGCCTGACCAACAATTCCACCACCAAGGACTACTACTTTAGCCGGACGCACACCAGGCACTCCGCAAATGAGTTTACCCTTACCGCCTTTGGTCTTCTGTAGATAATATGCGCCGTTAATTGTCGCCATTCGACCGGCAACTTCACTCATTGGTGTCAACAACGGAAGTGAATTATCATCTAATTGTACGGTCTCGTATGCAAGACATACGCTTTCACTTTCAATCATTGCCTCTGTTAATTTCTTATCACATGCAAAATGGAAATAAGTGAAAACCAGTTGCCCTTTTCGTATAAGTTTATATTCCGATTCTATTGGCTCTTTAACTTTAACTATCATATCAGCAGTCTGATAAACATCTTCAATAGTCGGCAATATGGTTGCTCCAACATTTTCATACATTTCGTCTGAAAATCCACTATTTACACCCGCAGTATGTTGAACATATACAGAATGGCCATGTTTTACTAACTCTGATACACCAGCCGGAGTCATACCGACCCTACTCTCGTTGTTCTTAATTTCTTTTGGAATTCCGACTTTCATAATAAATAGGTTTTAAAGTTAAAAAATTAATTCAATGGCAAATATAAGAAAAAGAATGATATACACTTAGAAAAAACAAAATATTTATACATGATTTTTACATAAAATAAATTATAATTTCTTTTATTTTAATTTGCAAAATAAAATTACATTATTTTTGCAACTTTATTTAAGCGTATAAAGAACACTTTAATGTTATTATTTATTATTTTTTAACCACAGAACGGCACAACGTATTGATATTTTTTGTAATTTTGCAGCGTTTTCAGAAACAATCAAGCTATTGGCTTGAAAATCAGGTACTTACAAAATATAAGGCAAATAGATGAGACAATTAAAGATTCAGAAAAGTATTACCAACCGTTCAAGTGAAGCCTTGGATAAATATCTTGTAGAAATAGGTAGAGCTCCTTTAATTTCAATTGACGAGGAAATAGAGTTAGCTCAGAAAATAAAAAAAGGCGGACCTGAAGGCGAACGGGCTAAAAACAAACTTGTAACAGCAAACCTGAGATTCGTTGTATCTGTAGCCAAACAGTATCAACATCAGGGACTCACATTAACCGACCTTATAGATGAAGGTAATATTGGTCTGATTAAAGCAGCTCAAAAGTTTGACGAGACTCGCGGATTTAAATTTATCTCTTATGCAGTATGGTGGATTCGTCAAAGCATTTTGCAGGCTATTGCTGAACAAAGCCGTATTGTCCGCCTGCCATTAAATCAAGTTGGCTCTCTAAATAAGATCAATCATGAAATAAACAAGTTCGAACAGGAAAACCAGCGTCATCCATCTGTTTCAGAACTATCAGAAGTAACAAAACTTGATGAAGACAAAATTGGCCAATCTTTAGCAGCTGACGGTCATCATGTTAGTATTGATGCTCCATTTCAGGATGGTGAAGACAACTGCATGCTTGACGTAATGCCTAGCGGAGATGACAGCCGAACAGACAGACACGTTGATCATGAATCAATGGCACTAGAGCTTAATACAGTATTAAGCAAAGTTCTAAAAGAGCGTGAAATAACCATTATACGCGAATGCTTTGGTATCGGATGCCATGAGAAAGGTCTTGAAGAAATCGGTGACCAATTAGGTTTAACACGAGAGCGCGTACGTCAGATTAGAGAAAAAAGTATCGCGAAATTGCGTGAAAGTGGAAATGCAAAAATATTAATAAAATATTTAGGATAAGCATATTTTTCACACTAATAATATTTTAATGCCAAAATAGGAGATTAATATATTTACTCACTATTTTGGCATTATTATTTACAACAACCCACCCTATCATTTTTACATAACTATAGTCAAAACAAAAGTCAATGGTTTCCATTATAAAACTCAGTGTATTTCAAGATAAAACTCACTGAATTCTGCCCCATAAACCTATGGTTTTTAATCTAAGTCACAATATAGTCAAATGTCAGTACTTTAGACGAGTAAATTACAGTACGACATCATGCCGGAATAAGAAAATTAATAACTTCTTGTTCAACAGTAATTTTATATGACCCGACCGGTGTTTTCATTAACCGACCGTCAATACTCACCATTGCCTTAACCGCTTCATTAACGATAATTTCTCTAGTTCTATAAGGATGTACGCTATGATGATTGAGAAATTTACCTGTAAATAACAAATAAAATCCTTCAAAAAGCTGTGTCATCTCCGGATGGTAAACAACAGAAACATCAAGGAGACCATTATATGGAACAGCATTGGGAGTTTGACCATAACCAGACGCATTCCCAATACACACTGTCATAATTTTCCTTTTAATAATATCCGAATTAATTTTTAACGACATTTTATAATCCAAACGTTGAAAAATCATCAAAATTAATGAAAACAGAAAAGACAGTGTTCTGGAGCCAAAAAGTCTGTGTGTGCGCTGCCTCAAGTTCATTATTGCCGAAATGAGTCCAATATTAACGCAATTCAAGAAGTATCTATGACAAATATCTCCTTCTGAGTTTGTATAATGAATACAGCCCAAATCAATTTTCCTAACACGATGCTGTTTTATCCATCCGATTATCTGATTAACATCGTTTTCTTTCAATTGCCAGTAATGAGCAAAATCATTCATCAGTCCATTAGGTATCAAACCCAAACATATCTTTTCACGTATAGAAGAATCTACAGACATAAGACAATTTACTGCGTCATTTAATGCAGAATCGCCGCCAACAATTACAATGGTTTTATATCCATTGTTTATAAACATATTAATAAGTCTTGTAACACTGCTTTGATCCTCACTTTGGACAAAATCAAACTTTATATCATTATCCTTCAAGCAGTTCTCAATTTTTGCCCATCTCTTTTTAGATGCCGTTATACCATGTTTCGGACAATATAATATTCCCCAACGATTATCTTCACCTGACATATTATAATCTTATTTTATAGTAAATAATTAGATTATTAATTATAAATAGCTTTTTACATATTTAATTTTTTGTTCCATCGGAAGTGAAAAATCAATCCAATGTATTTTAAATCCTCTTCTTTCCATGCCTCTGAACCATGTCATTTGACGCTTTGCAAACTGATGTATCGCAATCTCCAATGAACGGAACATATCATCATAAGTTATTTCATTTATCAAATATTTGGTGACATATTTGTACTCAAGTCCATAATAAATCAAGTCTTCAGGCAAAATACCTCTGTCGAGCAACATCTTAACCTCATCTACCATGCCATTATTAAGGCGCTGCAATAGCCGCTCTGTTATTCGCTTGCGCCGTAAATCTCTATCTATTTCAATTCCAAAAATCAACGAGTCAATTGGAGGAATATTACGTTCTTCAAGATTGTGGCAATTTTTATAATATGTTTCAATTTCAATTGCCCGTATCGCCCGCTTCTTATTATCAATATCGGTAGAATTATGCATATTAGACTTATTGTCTCTTTTTAGCTGTATAAGTAATTTTGTCAACTCATCCAAATTCTTCTTCTCTAATTCCAAACGGAGTTCCTTATTCTCCGGCACAGGCAACAACTTATATCCATTCAACACAGCCTCAATATACAATCCTGTTCCACCACATAATATCGGTGTGACTCCTCGCCCTATAATATCATTGTATACATTATAGAAATCCTTCTGATATTCAAATAAATTATATTTTGTACCAGGTTCAGCAATATCAATTAAATGATACTTTATAAGCTTATCACCAATTTTATAATCGTCAAGATCCTTACCCGTACCTATATCCATATTACGGTAAACTTGTCTACTGTCTGCACTAATTATTTCAGCATTAATTTCTGCAGCTAAAGCAGCTGCAAACGATGTCTTTCCTGATGCAGTCGGACCTAAAATGGTTATCATATTTTTATGCAATATAAAGTTTAATGATACTGAAGTCTGTACAAAATTAATAAAAAAAAACCATCCGACAATGTCGAATGGTTTTTTTTATCAAATTATAATCAAGTATCAATTATCCGTTGTGCTTCTTCATAATCTTGATGAGATCTACAACCTTGTGTGAGTAACCGATCTCATTATCATACCAAGAAACAACTTTTACAAATTTATCTGTAAGATAAACACCTGCATCAGCATCGAAGATTGATGTCAAAGGACAACCCAGGAAGTCAGAAGAAACAACCTTATCTTCTGTATATCCTAAGATACCTTTCAGTTCACCTTCAGAAGCCTCTTTCATTGCTTTGCAGATATCCTCTTTTGTTGCTGAGTTCTTCAGATTAACAGTCAAGTCAACAACTGAAACATCCAAAGTAGGAACACGCATAGAGATACCAGTAAGTTTTCCGTTAAGCTCAGGGATAACCTTACCTACAGCCTTAGCAGCACCAGTAGAAGAAGGTATGATGTTTCCTGCTGCAGCACGGCCACCACGCCAATCCTTCAAAGAAGGACCGTCAACTGTACGCTGTGTAGCTGTTGTAGAGTGAACAGTTGTCATAAGACCATTCTCAATACCGAACTTGTCATTCAGTACCTTTGCTATAGGAGCGAGACAGTTTGTTGTACAAGATGCATTTGAAACAATCTGCTGGCCAGCATATTTATCTGTATTAACACCACAAACGAACATATCAGCCTGACGTCCGTCCTCACCCTTCTTTGAAGGAGCAGAAAGAACAACATATTTAGCACCAGCCTGAAGGTGTTTCTCTGCACGGTCCATTGTCAGATAGAAACCAGTTGACTCAACAACATATTCTGCACCGATTTCATCCCACTTAAGATCAGCAGCGTCTTTTTCAGCTGTAACACGGATGTGGTTTCCGTTTACTATCAATTCATTTTTTGCAGTGTCAACTTCAATTGTACCGTCAAACTGGCCGTGCATTGTATCATACTTCAGCATATATGCCATGTAATCAACAGGCAGAAGGTCATTGATACCTACTACAACTACATCGTTCTTGTTTGCCTCTTCAAGAGTTGAACGGAATACGAAACGACCAATACGGCCAAATCCGTTAATACCAATTTTAATCATCTTTTTTTATTTTAAAGGGTTAAAATAATTTCCTTAAATAATTATACCTAATGTTTGTTAAAAGCGCTGTCTAATCAACGTTAATTACTCCTAAGTGTCCGCATTAAATACGGCCTTTCTTTTTTCGCCCGCAAAGTTACATTATTTTTTTATAATAAAGTTATTTCATATTATTAAATTATATAAAATATTGGGTACGATTGGCCGAAAGTACAAAATCGACTAATTATTAGTGTCATTTTGACATGTCGAGTTTCTAAATTAAGGCTACTGTCAGACCTGCCATCACAATACTAACCATCGACATCAGCTTAATTAATATATTTAAAGAGGGACCTGAAGTATCCTTAAAAGGATCACCAACCGTATCACCTACAACTGCCGCCTTATGGCAAGAAGAACCTTTACCGCCAAAGTTACCTTCTTCAATCATTTTCTTAGCATTATCCCATGCCCCTCCAGCATTTGACATAAAAATAGCAAGAGTAAATCCAGTGGACATTCCACCTATTAAAAGTCCCAGAACGCCGGAAACACCTAGAACTATACCTACTAACACAGGAATAGCTATAGCCAATAAAGAAGGCAATATCATTTCACGCAAAGCTGACTTTGTAGAAATTTGTATGCATCGGCCATAATCCGGAGTTGCTATACCTTCCAAGATACCCTTTATCTCTCTGAATTGTCTTCTAACCTCTTCTACCATTGAACCTGCTGCACGTCCAACAGCTCCCATCGTGATACCACTGAATATAAATGCAGACATAGCACCAATAAAGATTCCTATTAAAACCTTTGGGTTCATGAGGTTAACCTGGAAGAAACTTATCATATCTAACAGCTGAGCATTTTTAGGTTCAAAAACATTTCCTAAATTATCAATAAAGACAACACCTTCGTTAGCCGCTCTTACCATATTTATTTTTATTTCCTCAATATATGACGCCAATAAAGCGAGAGCTGTCAATGCTGCACTTCCTATAGCAAATCCCTTTCCTGTTGCGGCTGTAGTATTTCCTAAAGCATCAAGTGAATCGGTCCTTTTTCTTACATCCTCTCCCAATCCACACATCTCGGCATTACCACCTGCATTATCCGCTATAGGGCCATAAGCATCCGTCGCTAATGTTATACCTAAAGTTGAAAGCATGCCGACAGCAGCAACACCTATACCATATATTCCTTTAGAAATACTTTCTGAATTCATAGACATGTCAAAGCCGTTCGCACACAAATAACTTAACATTACAGCAACAGAAATTGTAATTACAGGAATCATGGTAGAAATCATTCCTGTGCTTATACCTTTAATAATTACTGTTGCTGATCCCGTTTCGGAAGACTTAGCCACATCCTTTGTCGGACCATAACTTTGACTTGTATAGAACTCGGTTGCTGCTCCTATTATAACACCTGCGAGAAGTCCACTAATTACAGAAAACGAAAGTCCGATCCAATTTTCAACTTTTAACAAATACAAGATTAAAAATGATGCAACTGCAATAAGAACAGCCGAAACGTTTGTACCTAAATTTAACGAATGCAGCAAATCCTTCATTGTAGCATTGTCCTTTGTCTTAACCACAAAAATGCCGATTAAAGATAAAAATATTCCAACACCCGCTATTAGCATTGGAGCTATAACTGCTTTAAGCTGCATTTCATAATTAACCCCAAAAGCCATGGCACCCAATGCAGCAGCACTTAAGATACTGCCACAATAACTCTCATATAGATCAGCACCCATTCCTGCAACGTCACCGACATTATCGCCGACATTATCTGCAATGGTTGCCGGATTTCTCGGATCATCCTCCGGTATGTTTTCTTCAACCTTACCGACAAGGTCTGCACCAACATCTGCAGCTTTAGTATAAATACCTCCACCTACACGGGCAAACAAGGCTTGAGTAGACGCACCCATACCAAATGTAAGCATTGTTGTCGTAATTGTAACAAGAGCATTGGCTTCACCATCATAAAATGCATTTAATATGACAAACCACAATGCTATATCCATAAGGCCTAAGCCAACAACAACCAAACCCATTACAGCTCCACTCCGAAATGCAATTTTTAATCCATTATTAAGGCTATGCCTAGCTGCATTTGCAGTACGTGCCGATGCATATGTAGCTGTCTTCATGCCAAAGAAGCCACATAATCCAGAAAACAAACCGCCTGTAATAAATGCAAACGGTACCCATGGATTTTGCACGTGTAGCACATAAGACATAAATGCAAATATCAGACTGATAACAACAAATATAATTATTACAACTTTATACTGCTGTCTTAAATATGCCATTGCACCAGTTCTTACATACCCTGCAACTTCTCTCATTCTTTCTGTGCCCTCATCTTCTCTCATCATTGACTTATAAAAATAAAAAGCCATTATTAACGCACAAACAGATGCGAAAGGCACAATCCAAAATACTGACGGTATATTCATGGTATTACATTTTTTAAAATCTGAATGATAACTGTGTATCAATCATACTATAATTATGTTTTTCTAAAGAACGGTCATTAACCAATATGTATTCTGCTGAAATCTTCAAATTCTTTACGAATTCATAATCTGCACCAATTTCATAATATGCCTTGCTATTATTCCATTCTGCACTTGGCCGATACATATCATAACGAGCTTTTACATGAAACTTATTTTTTATTATTGGCGCTATAGCTAATGCATAAAATCCATCAGCCTTATTACCTGTTTCATAATCTACTTCAGTTTCACTTAAATTTGTTTTATCATTATAAACAGTTTTAAAGCCATATCCTGTAGAGTGTATGTATTCAGAACGGAAAGTCCAGTCATTTGTAACATACTCACCACTAATGGCATAGCGACGTTTAGATAAACTTTTTATTCCATTATTGTCTTTACGTGCATATGAACCAGTCCACCCGAATGCTCCTAAACGCATACCAGATATTGGCATAACCCACAATCCCCCAATAATATCCTTCTGGTTATCTACATCCTTCGTATTTATACCCTGGCCATTAAACACACCTATCTGATAATGTAACAGTGCCCTCCCTTCTTTTATTTTTAGTAAATCACCTTGTAATTGTATTCCAATATCACGACCATTCGATGAATGTTCACCTGTTCTATCATTAAATCCCGAAAGATTAGTCACATTTTGAGCATAGCTCATAAACCCCTGGTCAATGGGATTCATAGGATTCTCAAAAGTAAACGGACGTTTAAACTGTCCTACTTTTATCTTGATAAAATCATATTTCTGCCATTCAATAAAGACGTCAACGATTCGCGGACTTTCACCAAGAGTTGTTGTATTTCCATTAACTTGTCCCTGGAGTTTATATGCAAAGTCATTTAATATACGTCCGTCCAAAGACAATCTAACCATTCGTAAACTAAAAGTATTGCTTTCTGAATTATATTTACCAGAATATTGGTATTGCCCAATTGCATAACCGCTTAACTTAGGCATACTAAACACTTCTTTCTTTTGCGCACACACATTGCAAATAATCGCACAAAATACAAAAAATGATATTATTCTTTTCAATTTTCTATAAATTTAAACCTGTAAAAGCTAATAATTCACACACAATATATAAAATAAAGGTATAACCTTATCATCAAAATTTAATTTACGCGTCTGTTTAATAACACGACGTTTTCAACATGAGGCGTATGCGGGAACATATCTACAGGCTGTACTGCAACGACCTCATATAAATCATCCAAAAGAGATAAATCACGTGCCTGTGTTGCAGGGTTACAACTTACATACACTATTCTCTTTGGAGCTGTTTTAATTATAGTTTGAACCACATCAGGATGCATTCCTGCTCTAGGAGGATCTGTAATTATTATATCAGGAGTACCATTTTCAGATATAAACGATTCCGTTAATATATCTTTCATATCACCTGCAAAGAATAAGGTATTAGATATATTATTTATTTCAGAATTAATTTTAGCATCCTCAATAGCCTCCGGGACATATTCAATACCTATAACACGTTTAGCATATCTAGAAACGAAATTAGCAATCGTTCCAGTTCCTGTATATAAGTCATAAACAAGTTCGTTACCTGTAAGATTTGCAAAATCACGTACTACGGAATAAAGATGATAGGCCTGCTTCGTGTTTGTCTGATAAAAACTTTTAGCTCCAACTTTAAATGTCAAGCCGTCCATAGTTTCATATATATAATCATTACCTTTAAACACTTCAATATTTAAATCATTAAAGGTATCGTTACCTTTTTGATTATTAACATATAGCAACGACGTTATCTCAGGGAAACAGTCTGCAATATGCTGAAGTAAGTTTTTGGCAATAACCTCATCTTCATCCTTTTCATAATGAAATTGTATTAAAACCATCCACTCTCCTGTATCAGAGTTTCTGACCATAATATCACGCAACAACCCGCATTGTCTCCTGATATCATAGAATACGATATCATGTTCATAGGCATAGTCTCTGATTGCATTTCTGATTTTATTTTGCAGATCATCCATTAACCAACATTTTTCTATCGGCAAAATTTTATCAAACGCACCTGTTATATGGAATCCAACAGCATTCATCTGTGTAAAATCCGAACCTGAAGCTATTTCATCTTGAGTTAGCCATCGTCTATTCGAACAGCCGAATTCCAATTTATTACGATAGCCTTGGGTTTTAACAGAGCCTAATATCTGATTGAATTCCGGTAGATTAACTTTACCAATACGAGTCAGCTGATCATAGACCTGCTTTTGTTTCATTCTAAGCTGCTCATCATATGGTATGTTCTGCCATTTACATCCTCCACAAATTCCAAAATGCTGACAGAATGGCTTAACCCTCCTTTCGCTATATTTTATAAATCTTATTATCTCTGCTTCACAATAGCTATGTTTCTTTCTCCGCACCTGCAAATCAACAACGTCACCAGGAACAGCAAATGGGACAAACACGACAAGTTCATTAACTCTTGCCAAAGCCTTTCCCTCTGCTGCATAATCAGTTATTGTTATATTTTCTAAAACTGGTAGTGATTTTTTCTTTCTGCTCATTTTAATATTAATTAATGTAATGCAACACCTCACATACATATTAATAAAGCGGCCCGAACCAACCCATATTTATACGCATGCATATAATTATTATGCAAAGTTAACTGATATTTTTAAAATACAACAACGTATAATCTAAAAATTAAGAAAATAACAATTTACCTTATTAATAAAGAAGTCAATAAGACATACACAAATGTGTGTATGATTAAAACTTTACATGAATAGCACTAAATGTCATAACAATTTAGGCGAGTACAATCCTGCTAAGCGCCATCATCAGAACACTACTTAATTATAACAAATATAATCAAAATACACCCGAACGGAATATATCCTAACGCCCAAAATACTTTATGTCAGAATAAAAAAGCAAATACCCTTAAATGATAATCTGAAATCATCTAAAGATATTTGCCTTTATACTAAAAATAGCTAAACTTGCTTATCTATAAATTATCCGCAATAGAAAGAAGACTCAACTAACTTCTGCATCAGTTTGCTATCCTTTTCTGCAGACTCACGCAAGTTAGAGTCATCCTGTTTGTTTAAAGCTCTAATGATACCATCTATCATTCTTGCAGAGAAGACACCTTTGTCCTCATATAATCCACGCTGCTTCTCAAGCCATTTTGCAGAAGCCACACATGAATCAGGAAGCTGCTCAAATTTTGACAGACCTTTTTTAGCTTCATCAATTCCGACATACTTATCTGTAGCAATCTGTAAGGCCTCTTCTTTTTCCATCTCCAAGCCATATCTACATGCTACGCACAAACCTGCCATAAGCTGATATATATCTGCAGAAGCGTCAGGTGAGCGCATCTCAACAGTCTGTTTGAGAGTTGTATCATTATTAGCTTCTGCTTCAAGAGTGTTAACCTGAACAGACATGTCACGGCCAGAAGTCCAACCAAGGGGAACGCGCACAAGTACAGATCTGTTGCAATCACCCCAACAAACATTTGTTGGCGCTTCCTGATGAGGAACCAATCTGAAGTATGACACAGATGTCTTATTGCCAAATGCTGTAATAGATGGAGCTAAAATCATCATACCGGCAATAGCTCTTCTAGCCTCTTCTGAAAGCTTGTGGTCTTTAATCATGCAATTCTTTCCGTCTTTCATCATACGCATATGTATGTGTAAACCTGAGCCGGCCTTTCCTACAGTTATTTTAGGAGCGAAAGTAACATCAAGCCCATTCATTTGTGCAAGATTTCTGATTACCCATTTTGCCAACACCAACTGATCAGCTGCTGTTTCTACAGGGTTTGGCAAGAACTCTATTTCATTCTGCTCATAAACTTTTCCATCTTGAGTAAAGTTTCCAACCTCAGAATGTCCATACTTGATTTGTCCGCCAGTCTGAGCAATGTATGCCATACACTGCTTACGGAACTCATTAAACTTTGCAAAAGGACCTGATTCGTGATATCCTCTCTGGTCTACAGCAGGGAACATTCCATTATCATCAGCTATAACATAATATTCCAATTCGCCCATTGCCTCAAAAGTCATGCCTGTAGACTCTTCAAACGCTGCTGCTGCTCTATGCAACGTACGTTCAGGAGAACATTCAAATGGTTCACCATTCTTGTCAAAGAATGAGCATAACATGCACAAAGTAGGAATCTCTGAGAACGGACTTACAAATGCAGTGCGGAAACGTGGTATTACATACAAATCACTACTTTCTGCCTCTATAAATGAAGGGAACAAGCTAGAACCGTCAACTCGCTCGCCGTCTGTTAATATAGTTTCAAGATAAGCATAATCATTAATCATAAAGTTTAGAGTTTTTATGCGTCCGTCTTCAGCCGGATACATAAAATCTATCATACGTATACCCTTTTCACGTATAAATGCAATTATGTCTGCTTTAGTAAAGCATTTTGAAGGTTTACGCAGGAACTCAACTAGTGGGTTCGCATTCATTTCAATTGTCTTATCCATACAATAAAGTGTTTAATATAAGTAATTTAGATTTAAAATATAATCACATTAAATTTATAAAGGGCATTACACCTATTTTGTTTCCGCTATCCTTATATAATAAGGTATATTCAGAATCACAATTATAAAGTGCAGGATTGAGCGGAATCCCCATACAACAGGGCGTACCCATATCATCTCCATACCCATTTACATTCTTTTACAAAGGTAGAAATTTTAATTAGTAAAACAAATTTTCCAATTCTATTTTAGCATACATTCAAATATAATCACATTGCTAAGGCATAATTGACATTTATCTGCCCGCCGCATAAGTTTCACATTGAAACATTTATTTGCATCATGCTTACTTTTTGGATTTACAAACAGCTAAAAAAAACAGTAACAGACCTTAATATAACAAATTACATCCACAAAACGCACAGGAATCCAGCCACAATAACACACTGGAAATCAATACATTACAAAAAGCACAAGAATCAAACAGTACAAATCCATATTAAATACATTGCCAAACATATGCTTTTACATATAAATTTATATTGATTTAGAGTCCGAAACTCAATGAATTACATGTTAAAAAGCGGTTAATTATCAAACACAAGCCACAAGTTTCGCACAAAAATGTTCATAAACCGCCGATATAGCCATGACATTAAGTAATATAAAGCCTATTTCATCCCATTGTTCCTACGCACAACTACTAACACATTGAACCGCTTTTCAGTAAAAACATTACAAATTGTCAATTAGCCATATAATGCACGCAAATTACATTATTTAACATTTATATAATTAAACTTGTAAAATGGCCTGTTTACAAAAAAACGAGTATGCAAACAATAATTTCCAAATGACATAATAAACGCATATTTAGAAAACAAATTATATTGATTGTACCTAAAAACAGAGAAAAAAATTTGTTAGTTAATAAAATTTAAGTATATTTGCACATAACAAAAATCTTGGATAAAAAATATACATGAAAACCATAAATTAATATGACAGAAAAAAGAGTTTACACCTTCGGTAACGGAAAAGCTGAAGGAAAAGCAGATATGCGTAATCTGCTAGGCGGAAAAGGTGCCAACTTGGCCGAAATGAACCTTATCGGAGTGCCAGTTCCTCCTGGTTTCACTATTACAACAGATGTTTGTAACGAATATTTTGAAAAAGGCAAAGAAAGTGTAGTTGCACTTTTAAGCGACGACGTAAAAGCATCTGTACATCATATAGAAACTTTGATGAACAGCAAATTTGGCGACGTAGAGAATCCTCTGCTCGTCAGCGTACGTTCCGGAGCACGTGCTTCAATGCCTGGTATGATGGATACAATCTTGAACCTCGGTCTAAACGACAAGGTTGTTGAAGGTTTGGCAAAGAAAACCGGAAATGAACGATTCGCATACGACAGTTACAGACGTTTTGTTCAAATGTACGGTGATGTGGTTTTAGGAATGAAACCAGTAAACAAAGAAGACATCGATCCGTTTGAAGCTATAATTCAGAAGGTAAAAGCTGTACGAAATATAACTCTTGACAATGAAATGACTGTTGACGAACTCAAGCAACTTGTCAAATTATTCAAAGAGGCTATAAAGAAACAAACAGGCAAGGAATTCCCTGACGACCCAATGGAACAACTTTGGGGAGCTATATGTGCCGTATTCGACAGCTGGATGAATGAACGTGCCATCCTTTATCGTAAGATGGAAGGAATACCTGCAGAATGGGGTACTGCTGTAACTGTTATGGCCATGGTATTCGGAAACATGGGACAGACATCAGCAACAGGCGTATGCTTTAGCCGTGACGCAGCCACCGGAGAAAACTGTTTCAATGGTGAATACCTTGTTAATGCACAGGGTGAAGACGTTGTTGCCGGAATACGCACACCTCAACAGATAACAAAGGCACGCTCTATCGAATGGGCTAAACAGCAAGGCATTTCTGAAGAGGAGCGAATATCTAAATACCCGTCAATGGAAGAAGCTATGCCTGAAATATATGCACAGCTCAATGCACTTCAGGAAAAGCTTGAACATCACTATCATGACATGCAGGACATGGAGTTTACCGTTCAAGAAGGAAAGCTTTGGTTCCTGCAGACACGCAACGGAAAACGTACAGGTACAGCAATGGTTAAAATTGCTATGGACCTGCTGCGTGAAGGAGAAATAGATGAAAAGACAGCCTTAAAACGTTGCGAGCCTAATAAGCTAGACGAGCTGCTCCACCCTATTTTTGACAAGAACGCATTAAAGACCGCAAAGGTACTCACAAGAGGTCTTCCTGCTTCACCTGGTGCAGCTTGCGGACAAATTGTTTTCTTTGCCGATGATGCGGCAAAATGGCATGATGACGGAAAACGCGTAATAATGGTCCGTATAGAAACTAGTCCTGAAGATTTGGCTGGTATGGCAGCAGCAGAAGGTATTGTTACAGCAAGAGGCGGTATGACTTCTCACGCTGCAGTTGTTGCAAGAGGCATGGGTAAATGTTGCGTGTCTGGTGCAGGAGCTTTGAATATTGATTATAAAGCACGTACTGTTGAAATAGACGGTGTAATGCTTAAAGAAGGCGATTATCTCTCTATAAACGGATCTACAGGTGAAATCTATCTTGGTGAGGTAAAAACCAAGCCGGCAGAGGTTACAGGTGATTTTGCTTCACTTATGGATTTGTGCAACAAATACACAAAACTCGTCGTACGAACAAATGCAGACACTCCGCACGATGCAGCTGTAGCTCGTAATTTTGGTGCAGTCGGAATCGGACTCTGCCGCACAGAACACATGTTCTTCGAAAATGAGAAGATAAAAGCAATGCGCGAAATGATTCTGTCGGATACAGTTGAAGGTCGCGAAAAAGCACTTGCAAAACTTTTACCATATCAGAAACAAGATTTCTATGGTATATTGAAAGCAATGGACGGATATCCTGTCAACATCCGCTTACTTGATCCTCCTTTGCACGAGTTCGTTCCCCACGATCTTGAAGGTCAGCAAATCATGGCTAAAGAAATGGGAATAACCGTTCAGGAGATTCAGCAGAGAGTAAACTGCCTAAGTGAGCACAATCCTATGCTTGGTCACCGCGGATGCCGCCTTGGCAACACATATCCCGAGATTACGGCAATGCAGACAAGAGCCATATTGGGTGCTGCAGTTCAGTTAAAGAAAGAAGGATTTGATCCTAAACCAGAAATCATGGTACCTCTCATCGGTATCGTCAATGAGTTTGATATGCAGGAGAAGGTCATTCGTGAAACGGCAAAAGAGATTTTCGAAGAGGAAG
The DNA here is from genome assembly GCF_000431195.1 of Prevotella sp. CAG:255. NCBI lineage: Bacteria > Pseudomonadati > Bacteroidota > Bacteroidia > Bacteroidales > Prevotellaceae > Prevotella > Prevotella sp. CAG:255. Next base: position 76,924 of record NZ_HF986835.1, read on the forward strand.
GTATAGAAATAGCATTCCGTGTTGGAACTATGATTGAGATACCGCGAGCAGCTTTAACAGCTGATCACATTGCTGCGAAAGCAGAATACTTTAGCTTTGGAACTAACGACTTGACACAGATGACATTTGGATACAGCCGCGACGATATCGCTAGCTTCCTGCCTGTATATCTTGACAAGAAGATACTTAACGTTGACCCATTCCAGGTTCTCGACCAGAATGGTGTTGGACAGCTTGTTAAGATGGCAGTAGAAAAAGGCCGCGCAACTCGTCCTGAACTTGTATGTGGAATTTGTGGAGAACATGGAGGTGAACCTTCATCAGTTAAGTTCTGCCATAAAGTTGGCCTAAATTACGTCAGCTGCTCTCCATTCCGCGTGCCTATCGCACGTCTTGCGGCCGCACAAGCTGCGGTTGAAGATACA
>NZ_HF986836.1:0-860 GCF_000431195.1 Prevotella sp. CAG:255
GGGATATGTTTCCGCTTTGCCTTTCGTGATATAGATGTTCCCTGTGTTCCAGTCAAGTTCTATCTTTGCACCTTGTATGTTCTTGTCAACCCACTTACAGACGAAAGAAATTATCTTGCCCTCGTATCCTGACTTCGAGTGGATTTTATAAAGCTGTTTTAAAAGTTTGAAGTCCATATTTTTTACGTTTTTAATTTTATTTTTTGTTTTGTTGTTGAATTTTTAATTGTTACTTTTTAATTCGTTAGCTATGCTGCCTTAAGTTCTATTTGACGATGTTCCGAGATATAACAATCCTCCGCCTTCTCCTTGCATCCTTCCGAACAATAGCAGCTACCTGTCACTTCCGATTCATGTCCGTCATCCTTAACAAACCATTCGCCGCACCAAGGACAACGGTCAACATCACTCTCGTGATAGTACATTTCCTCGGAGTCAATCCATACAAATTCCCCAAGGTCGTCAACACTGCAACTGTATTCCCTTCCGTGGTACATTACAATCGTAGTATCGAAGTCACCGTAACATTCATGGAACTCGTCATAGCTTTCATCATCGTTCTCCTCATACCCGTCAATACTTCCGTCTGTGGTATCAAGCTCGTAGTCGTAGCCGTTTACCTCGTAGTTGTATGCTCTTCCTTCAGACATATCGTACCACTTGAAGCTGTCCTGGTATGAAAGTGTGTCTTCAGTGCCCAAGTCGCAGTCTATGTAGAATTTCTTGTCCTCCAACGAATTCCCAAAGATATCAACGAAACTTCTTGAATGGTGGCAGTCATAACCTACTTGCTTGTATCCGTCTATGTAACCTCCTATTATCAATGCGTTCACCAAGGCACGTTTCAATACGTCGTCCTG
>NZ_HF986837.1:0-5037 GCF_000431195.1 Prevotella sp. CAG:255
CCGACAAGCGAGAACAGGTGTGGTTGTCATTAAAGGCTGACATCGAAAGCCGACTTGGCGTAATACACGCCATAGACACAGGAAAAGCGAAAGGCTACAACCGTTCGCTATTCGTGGAAAGCATATTGAACAAGGTAGGCACTTTTGCCGGTAAAGGGGACGTAGACATTGTAAGGAGGGCTGTAGCTCTTGTGTCCGAGTACAACAAGAACTCAGCAAAACCGGCCGTCACGGAACGCAACAGGCTGTTCAGGATGGAAGTGATGGCATTGGAGACCCGTTCAAGGTTGGAGGCCGATTACGGGAACGTGAATATGGAAATACCTTTCAACGGTGGAACGGTAGTCATAAACCACGAAGCTGACAGGCTTCAGATTGTCTACGGCAAAATTCCCGACGACAACACAAGGAAAACACTTAAGTCGTACGGTTTCCGCTGGTCACCGGCCTTCAAGGCATGGCAGCGCATGTTGACGGTCAAAGCCGTGCTTGCGGCTGAAGAACTGCTCGGAATAAATATCGGTGAAACTGAAAAACAAACAACAACAAGACCTTAAACGATATGAAGCATACGGATTTCTTTTCGATAATAAAACGCATCAAGGCGGAAGAACTTAGGGAACTTGCGGCCGCGTTGCGGCTGCACGGCGGGGCTTATGAGTGGACGGATGTTTGCGACAGCCCCGTTATAGCGGCCGATACGGGTGGAGACCCGATGGATGCCGCCGTGTTGAAAGCAGTCCTCGGCAAGGACGGGCTGCAACTGGAATGCGCAGACACATCGAGCGGCGAATGCATGACAATCATGCCCCACGACGTTTTTGCCGGACACCTGTCATACGTCACCGATAAGGTTCCGCCGATAAACGGTACAGGTGATGTTACGTCGCCCAAGGAACACTTCGCGATTGCATGGCTGGGACGTGAGGACATAGCCGCCAAGGGTTACGACACGTCATGCCTCACGGACGGCATGATGGAACGGATTGCAAGGAGAATGGGCGACGCATACTCTGACAACGGATACGGTGAAGACCTTGACATGGCGGCAATTGAGGCAGGTCTTACAAGAATAAAGGTAAGGACTTTATTTGGAATATAAGATAATGGTTATGGCCGATAGAAAAAGTACACTCAAAATGGAAGAACGAAGGGACGCTCCTGCAAAAGGGCGTTCCTTTTTTCTTGCCGCAAAGGTAGCCGTCCGTGCACGCGTGGCGCAAGGCGGCCTTACGGCCCGTTGCCCGCGGAAAAATCATCCTCGCTCCGCTGCGGTATTTTTCCACGTCAAGCCTTGCCGCACGGTACGCCGTGACGGCTGCACCATGCAGCAAGAAAAAAGGCAAGCCCCTTGCCGGGCGGAACCTGACAAAATACAAACGACATGGAAAGGATAGATTACAAGACGATGCTCGACATCGCACGGTGGCAGCACAACCACCATCCGAGCGAAGGACTCACCTACGGGCTTTTCACGGAAACATTCGGGAAAGACCTCGGACAACACTTCCACGGAAAGTGGACGGCGTATTTCAACGGCAACCTTTGGGACATGCTGGCGTATTTCTGTGGCGAAAGCGCAAACGGCCAAAAGTTCTGCGACATGCTGCTTCGGCAGGTGTCGCTGTACAAAAAGAACAGGCAAAGGCCCATGTGGAAAAACGATGAAGCCATAGACAAGGACATTACGGACAACCTAAAACCACGATACTATGGCACGTTATGACACACCGGTGGAAGTAAGGCCTCTCGAAAGGCTGATTCTCGGTTTCTCGTCGGAATGCGGACGAAACCCAATGACAGTGTTCGAGGACTTCCTCACATACGTAATCCACGGCTTTTCACCCGGAGTGCCGCCGCTGAAAAGCTGGAAATACAAGGGGAAGCAGAACGCGGCATTCATGCGGATGTCCTGCGAATGGCTGACGCTGATGAAGTCAACGCTTGACGGCGGCAAGAAATGGTACGATGCATTGGGCGAGCTTTACATGTCCTTCTCCTCGACAAGCGGACGGAGCGCACAAGGACAATTCTTCACTCCGCCGCCGGTATGCGACCTTATGGTTGCTTGTACGGCAAACAATGGTAATCAACAAGGCTCAAGAGTGAGCGACCCCACCTGCGGAAGCGGACGGCTGTTGCTGGCCTACCACGTCAGGAACCTCGGCTGTTACCTCGTCGGAGAGGACATAGACCGCACCTGCTGCATGATGTCCGTATGCAATATGCTCGTACACGGCTGCGTCGGGGAGGTGGTCTGGCACGACAGCCTGCGGCCCGGTACATTCTCGGGAGGCTGGTACGTCAACCCGTTCCTCACCCGCACGGGCATACCGTCAATAAGGATTATGACAGAAAACGAATACAAAAACAAGAACACAATGCCGTCGCCGACATTGCGGCGGAACGGAATAAAAACTGAATTACAAAACCTTTAAAACAAACGATTATGAAACTGAATGCAAGTATCGAACTGAAGTCGCGACTCACTCACGCGGCGGAGAACGGCAGCGTCATCGCAGCCGACATCCTTACGGAAATCAAACGCAACGCCGACGTTGCGGAGATAATCCGCGGCTCGTACAACTTCTTCTCGACGAAGCGCAAGCGGTCAAACATGGAGAGCTACCAGAGGATAAGGATAATGGTAACGGCGTGCAACAAGAACCTCGCGAACGAGAACTTCCCCGACCGCAACAATCCGCAGGCGCCGTGGTTCCCGGAGAACAGGGCCGACCTCGAACCTTCCAAGTTCGTCCGCCTGTTCAAGAACCTGCCGGAATATTCCGACACGGACATGGCCTACTTCGCCAGCGCAATCTGCATCGACAGCAAGGTCACGGTAAAGCTGCTCGAAGGCGTGCAGGACTTCTTCGAGGCGTACAACGGCGAGAACTACGGCCATACGGCGGACTCGTCGGAATCATGCCTGCACAACTCTTGCATGCGCCACGAGGGCACGGCGCGCAACGCCGCCGACTTCTACGTAAACTTCGCGGGCGCGAAGATACTCGTGGCGAGGGACTCCGGCAACAACGTCCTGGGACGCGCCGTGGTATGGGAGAACGTGAAGTCGCTTTCAGAGGACATCCACGCCGCAGGCCTGACTATGCTTGACCGCGTGTATTACACCCACTCGTTCATCGCGGAGATGATGAGGGAACAAGCCCGCAGCCTCGGCATAACGTTCAGGAAGATGTACAACGACTTCTCCCATGCAAAGGACGTAACGGCCTTGAACGACAACACGGACTCCGGAATAGAGAGGGGGAAATCGTATTACCTCCAGCTCGCCGTGGAAGTTCCGGCCCACAAGTGGCACAAGAAAGGCGCGCCGTACATGGACACGTTCTTCAGCGTGTACCTTGACGGTGACTGTATGGAGCTTAGGAACTTCGATTCGGTCGGGGCGATAGCCACACTCCGCAACACAAGCGGCAGCGCCACGCGGATGAGAATGATATGCCCCAACTGCGGCTCGGTGCACAACCTCACCGACAGTACGTTCTGCCCGGCCTGCCGCCGGTTGCTCTACCAACATACAGAGTTCGGTGACGTGATGCGCAGCGGTGTCGTGGAATACGGCGGACGGGCGTACCCTTCCGTGCTTTTCAAGAAGAAAAGGCCGAAGCCGGCCATGCGTCTTTATCTTCAAGTGAACAAACTCTATATGGCATGAACATGGAAAGACTGCTCGCACTCTACAACACGGCCTCTCCCTCAGGCAGGGAGGGGTCTATCGCCCGGCTCATTATGGCGGAGCTTGACAGAATGGGCGTAAGGCACAAACGCGACCGAATGGGCAACATATACGCCGTGAAGGGACAGGCGGAGACTTACCCGTGCGTTGTGGCCCACATGGACGAGGTGCACAACAGGCGCACGGGGTCTTACTCCGCGCACATAGTGGCCGGCTCGATAATAGTCGGCTACGACCACAGAAAAAAGCGCGTCACGGGCATTGGAGCAGACGACAAGAACGGCGTATGGATGTGCCTTGAATGCCTAAGGGACTTCAAGGTGATGAAGAGCGCCTTCTTCGTGCAGGAGGAAACGGGATGCAAGGGCAGCGAAGCGGCCGACATGGGCTTCTTCGCCGACTGCCGCTTCGTAATCGAATGCGACCGCAAGGGCGACTCCGACATGGTGACCGACATCAACGGCACAGCCCTATGTTCGCGCGACTTCATAACGAAAGCGCAACTGCGCAGGCACGGATACAAGACGGCGCACGGCCTGTTCACCGATGTTTACGCGCTGAAGAGGAAAGGCCTCGGAGTGTCGTGCGTAAACCTGTCGTGCGGATATTACGAGCCGCACACCGACCACGAGTACACCGTGATAGCCGACCTGCTGAAATGCCAGCGCTTGGTGAAGCACGTAATACGCACCCACAAGACCGTAAGCCGCCACGAACACAAGGAACATAGATTCCAATCAGTAAGTCATTGGGACGACTTTGACGACTGCAACGGTTACGGTTGGCTCTATCCGCATTTATTGGGAAGGCGTGAATACGGCGCAAGGATGCTTGAAAGCACTACAAACAACGACAAAACAAAACATAAAGGGAGGACAGGAAAATGACACATACTGAAACGACTGCACCTTGTTTTGCAATCGAAACACCGGAGAGCGGGAAAGAGACAATAATGCTTATGGACGCAAAGGCGCTTGCACGGCACATCATGCGGATGGACTTCGGCACAGAGACGGAGCTTTACCTTTACGCCGACGCTGACGGAAAGCGGGTCGAATGCGCAGCGGCACTGCGCAAGGAAAGGTGGAAAGACACGGAATTCTGCCTGCTCGGAGGCTACGGCCTGCCTGTAAAAGACATCAACATCGAACGTGGATGCAGCCTTGCCGACCTGACTTTGGCCGTCTGCGACACGCTGGGCTTCTTCGGTTACGGACATGATGTCGGCCTCGTCGTCGGCTACGGGTAAATGGTTCTCGCTGTTTTTTCACAACCAAAACCGCAGCATTACGGATGAAAATGGTTACTTTTGTATCGGCTCGGCAAGTACCTGCAAG
>NZ_HF986838.1:0-560 GCF_000431195.1 Prevotella sp. CAG:255
TTATATTTGTGCTGACAATTAATGCAATATACGTATGGAACGGTTATATGAATTTTTCAACAGGAAGCTGAAAAGCACCCCTACCGACTTCCTCAGATACAAGTACGACAGGATAAGGTGGGACGGAAGGGCGTTCGGAATTGTAGGGCCAAGAGGTGTTGGCAAATCGACAATGATTTTACAACATATCAAGCTCAATTTGGATACTGCTGACACACTGTACGTATCGGCAGACCATATATATTTTTCCGAACACAGCCTTGTCGACCTAGCAGATTACTTTGTCAAGATGGGAGGGAAGCACCTTTTCATTGATGAGATACACAAATATGATGGCTGGGCGAGGGAAGTAAAGCAGATTTATGACAGCTATGAGGATTTGCAGATAGTCATCTCAGGGTCGTCAATACTTGACATATACAAGGGTATGGCTGACTTAAGCCGGAGGTTCCCGATTTACGAGATGCAAGGGTTGTCGTTCCGTGAGTACCTGAGTTTATTCCACGGCATAAATGCACCCGTATACAGCTTGGATGAAATATTGAGCCATAAAGCCGTAT
>NZ_HF986839.1:0-930 GCF_000431195.1 Prevotella sp. CAG:255
TTGTTTTTCTAATTTTTACTTATCCTTAAGTTATAATCATTATAAGTTACTTTTATTATTCATTTGCTCATGTGGCGCAAGCCTACTTCAAACGAAAGAAGAAAGATGTTGTGGTTTGTATTTTGCCTCGGTGTTTATATTTGTTCCATCCATAAAAAGCTGCATATTGGTTATATCAAAGTTAACAGGATGCAACTGTTTTACCATTGGATTTCATTGTATTTAAGTATCAACCTGTATTTCATTAAAAAAAGCTGCACCTTAGTCACTTCATGGTTAACAGTATGCAACCTTTTATCTCCAAATATCCTGCATATATAAGTATCACCCCTAATTTATGGAAAAAATCCTGCACTTCTTTTTCTTTCGTCAGATGTAGGCCAACGCCGCATGAGTTGGTTATCCTATAATTTTTACCATTACATGACATACCTGCCTTCGGTTTACTTTGAACTTCATCTTCTGCAATGTTTTTGTTATGTTATTTGTAAAACGTAAAATCAACAGTACCGAAGTTGTCTTTCTCTGTTTTATAGGCATTAGTTACATGACCTGATATTTCATCTTCTGTCATGGTATCACTTTCCCAGCCACCAATGAAATACTCCAATGCCAAGTCCTCGTCAACTCCCCACCTGCACAACCAACAGGCCAACTTGAATATACTACAAGCCCTGTTTCCTTCCTGCCAATACTCTGGGTGCTTTTTCTTCAATGCAGAGTTCATTATGCTTATTATGCTCCTGTCAGATATTTTCTTTCCTGTTTGAGCATAATGATTCTGAGGTTGTGCTTGTCTTACTTGCTGTACTTGGATTATCGGTTTTATTGTAGGTACGTAATGGTAAGGCACGGGATTAGGATTCACCCATATGTTCGGGTCGTAGCTAAGGTAGTTTCTTCTTGCCAGGTCTCTACAACTTGTGTCAG